>CALFWV010000092.1 GCA_937927825.1 uncultured Caulobacterales bacterium
TTCACAATCATTGGCGGCGGTAAAACTGGGATTGATGCCATCCTTTGGCTGCTTGAGAATAATGTAGCGCCCCAGAATATACGCTGGATTAAATCGCGGGATGCGTGGCTGATAAATCGAAAAAACACGCAACCTTTCCCGGATTTTTTCGAGGATACAATTGGTAATCAAGCCAATATGTTCGAGGCGATAGCCGGCGCCACATCCAAATCCGATATGTTTGATCGCTTGGAATCCTGCGGCTATTTCCTTCGCCTTGACCCGACCGTAATGCCGACAATGTTTCACGGCGCAACCATCAGTGAGGCGGAGTTGGATGAACTGCGCCGCGTCAAGGATGTTGTCCGCAAAGGCCGAGTGTCTACTATCGATAGCGATAAAATTACCTTTGTAAGCGGGCGAACAGAGCCTACGCTCGGCCATGCAATCGTCGATTGTTCTGCCAGTGCGATTAAAGACAATGTAATTAAACCTATTTTCCAGGGCGATAAAATCACGCCGCAAACCGTACGCTCTTACCAACCTGTGTTCTCTGCTTCCGTCATCGCCTGGATTGAAGCCCATGTTGACGGTGAGGCCGCTAAAAATGGATTGAGCGGCGTTGTGCCATTGCCTGATGACCTCGATACATTCATTCGTATGACGGCGGCGAATATGATGAACCAAGCCCTCTGGGGGCAAAACAAGCCCCTACGGAGTTGGATGCGAGAGCAACGATTGGACGGCTTCTCAAAAATAGTCAGCGGTGTTAATCCGGAAGATACGGTCAAGGTCGAAATTTTAAACCGCCTTAAGACCGCAGCGATGCCTGCGATGGGAAAATTGCAGAGCTTCTTGAATTAGGCTTCCAGTGGAACTTGCGCATTGAAACTCGCGGGGAAGCTCCCGCTAAAAAACAGTTTCCTACCGGGGAGATAGGCTCTAGCCAAAGCCTATGGAACGTTCGCTATTTTTATTCACGGTCTTTGCATTATTTGGATGTCAGCATAGTGGGCCCATTTCTACGGAGCGATCTCAGACGACCAAATCTCGATTATATCAAGATACATCCAGTTTTGAATTTAATGGATTTAGGTCTTCCGCTTGGGTTAGCGATAAATTTACGGGCACGCACAGCCGCCAAATTAAAGACGATGTTTTGACCTTCACAACGACCCAATCTGCCGCTGAAGGCGGGTTGGATGTCGGTCTTTCAGTTCCGGACCTCCAGCCCATGACCGTTGACCGTATCCCGGACGGGGCCTCTATTTGTTCTGCATATGATATTAGTTTGTCCGGGACCGGACGCTGGTGGGCGGGGCCAAAGATAAGTGTGAATTGGCAAGGCGACGAGTCGGCCAAGCAAAACGGCGACGATTGGTATGAGACTTACATCGTCGAAATTGCATCATCCTCTCCCGAAACGTTGCATGGGATTTTTACCGGAGATTATTTTAAAGCGGATATTCTCCCTGATATTACTTTAAATGGAGCCACGTACCGGAATTACAGAATCCGGTTTCATGACTGGTGGCAGTTCTGGTCCATACGTCAGACTTACCGCGAGGTGGGGACGGTGCCGCTGAAACCCATCCTCAATCTTTGGTCCGAACATGGCCTGCCCACTGACCGTAGATTTGACGGCGTGAAGGCCAATGTCGAAACCTATGGAAACGTCAGCGGGTCGGGTCGGCTCGCGGTTCAGGCGGCGGCTGACCCCACTAAAATTTTAGACTGCGCGTTTTAGAGCCGCGCTTTCACTCGCGAAATTGTTGCGGCATCCAGCTTGCCTTCCAATCCCTGACGCAGGGCCTGACGATCGGCATCATAATCATCGACGCCGGACTCGCCGGATTTCAGCGCCCAATAATAGGCCTCCTCAAAATTTTGCGCGGTGCCTTCGCCTTTGGCCAAGGTGAACGCATAAAGAAACTGTCCTTCGGCATCGCCGGCAATGGCCGATTTGCGAAACCACTCGGCGGCTTTTTCGTTGGATTGCGCGGCCGAATAACCCTGATAAACCAATAGACCATAATCGGCCATGGCGGAAGGGTGCCCGCCCATTGCAGCCTGTTTTAACAAGGCGGCAGAGCGCGCGCTATCCGGGCGAATTTCGAAATTCTCGGCATACATAACGCCCGCAATATAGGCGGCTTCAATATGGCCGGCTTTTGCGGCAGTTTCATAATGCGTTAGCGCCTTTTGCGGGTCGCGCTCAAACAGGCTGTCGCCCAGACGTTTCGTGGCTTCGGCATCAAAGCTTTGCGAGGCGTTTTTTAACAGGCGTTCGGACTCAGCTGCGCTCGGCGCGACGCCTTGACCGGTCCGGTAAAGATCAGACAGCGCGCGCATCGCATCCGTGCGGCCCGCGTCCGATGCTCGGGTAAGCCACGAGACGGCGTCCGTTTGCGTCAGGCCGGCTTGCCCCCGCAGACCCATTTCGCCTAGCGCAACAAAGGCGTCGGGATGGCCTTTTGCAGCGGCCTTTTCATACCATTGCCGGGCGGCCATCATATCGGTCGTTCCGGCTTTCCCATAACGCAGGATATAACCCGCCATTACGGCAGCATCGGCGCTGCCTAAATTGGCGGCGGTTTGAGAGAGGTTAAGCGCCTGCGTAAATTGACCTGCGTTAAAGGCGTCTAAGGCAACCTCGAAATTCGTTTGGATTTCGGCCGGGTTGGTTAGGGTTGGCGCGGCGCTTACGGTGAGGGGGGCGCTGAGGGCGGTGAATGTTCCGAGCAAAGCTGCGACAAGCGTGATACTGCTGCGGCGGGTCCGTCCGGATGGGACCAAACGCCCGACGACACCGCGATAAAATCCGCGCCCGCCGAAATTACAGCTTCCGCATTGTCTACCGTTATCCCGCCAATTGCGACGCTCGGTATTTCGACGGCTTCGTGCCACCATGATAAAATCTCCAAATCGGCGCGAGTTTTGGGCACCTTTGTCGGCGTGTCAAAAAACGCGCCAAACGCCACATAATCCGCTCCGGCCTTTGCCGCAGCAAAAGCCAACTCTTTAGAATTATGACAGGTGACACCGATAATAGCATCCCCGCCCAGCACCTCACGAGATGAAAAATAGTCCATATCTTCCTGCCCAATATGGGCCCCGTCGGCACCGATGTCGGCCACCAAATCAGGATGGTCATTCAAAATAACCTCCACACCAGCGGCATGACATACGGCGGCAATAGCTTTTCCGGCCTGAACCAGCGCTGAATTCTCGAGTGTCTTGAGGCGAATTTGCAGACAGGCCACAGGCGCAGCCGAGAGCGTCTCTTTCAATATTTCGCAGAATGCGGGGACATCCTCGATAACGGGCGGTGTGAGAAGGTAGATTTGGCACTGATTGATCATGGGTCTGATTTAACTGGGATTGTGCGGGATGGCGAGAGATATGATGTGGCGCGCACAGTTGAGGGAGAGCTAGTTTTGGCACGCGCGCTAAGATTTTAGGCGCTCCCTTTTTATCTCCTCCACTTCCCGGGCGGTGACGATGGCGAGGGTGCGTCTAGCCACCTCTCGGATTTTATCCCGCCGCGCATCTTCCCGCTCTTGTTTGGCCTCGGCTTTCTCTTGCGCGGATTTGGATGACAGCTTGTTATAAGGATTGCGCTCATGCTCATGGCGTAATTGATCCATATAAAGGGTCATCATTGTCTGAATGATTTCATGTGGCATGCCGGGTTGAAACTCGGGTAATTTCACAGGCGGACGCGGGCGCGGTAAATCTTTGTCGGTCAAAGGTTTGCGCATTTGCAATTCGCTATCGCCGGGTAGGGGCGAGATATGGGGCAGGGCCAATTCCTGCGTGTCCCATTCGAGGCGGCGAAGCTTCACCTGTTCGGCGCGAATGCGAACGGCGAGATGCATACAGTGGAGTTCGTCTTTGAGGGACGGGCGGGCGGAATGGTCGGGTTTTCGGGGCATTGTGTTTCTTTCAGGCGTTTAGGTTCACAGCTCATCTAGGAGTCTGCCGAAGCTTGGGTTTATCCGATAAGGTAGGACGGCCCGCGTGGTGACCTCCGCGATGGAGACCAGAATGGTTAGTTTGTTTTACGCAAAGGCCTTGCGCATTGGGATGTAAATCCAATGCACTGCCACGCGGCAGCGGTTTTTGTTGAAGCGGCCCATATGTCCCACCAGTTAGGCCATCGTTGGACCCAGGTGTCGGCTCTCACTTCAAAAGTCCCGGCACAGTCCAACGTGTCACCGCCGGATGCTCAGACCCACTGTCTCTCAAACCAGTGAATGACGTCTCACCTTGTCCTGTGTTTGAAAGAACATCCTCAGCATATCATGGGTTTTGAAAGTGAGGATTATTCTCTTTGAAATGAGGGATGGATCCCTAGCACAAACCCATAAAACCGAAGAATCAGCGAATAGAAAGTGAGGATTGTGAAAAGTTGAAATGAGGATATCCGTCATAATGCGAAGGGCGAATTACATCAGGTCTCGGACAATTTCTGAATAGGCCAGCGGGTAAAAGCCTAGATTTAGGAGAGATTTGAACGCGATTCGGAACCCGAATGCGGGTTTCGTAATTTAGCGATTGGCGCTATTCAACGCTTAATCAGGTCACGACTCACGCTGTCAGGATAGATTGAAACACCCATGAATATGCCAAACATGAATATGCCAAAGTTGATGGACCTAGACGCTGAAAGAATCGTCATCCAACCTGCATCTGACGATGGTCAATTGCGGAGCAGTGACGTCAAGATGTTTGAAGTTTTGTTTCAACATTTGTTGGATGTCATTTTCTTTGTCAAAAACAATGGGGGGTGCTGGATAAGCTGTAATGCGGCCGCTTTGGCTTTTCTAAATTATTCAAAACTTTCAGATGTGATTGGTAAGAAGGAGAAAGCGTTTTTCCCGCAACAAATTGCATTGGAAATTCGGCGCGATGATCAGACCATTCTCTCGCAGGGTCAAAGCGTCTTGAACCGAATTGAAATTATCCAAAATGCATTCGGGGATCTGATTTGGGTTCAAACCGATAAATTGCCGATTTACAATCCTGACGGTGATATTATCGGTATCATCGGCGTTTCACGGCCCATCTCCAAGGTGGAAAATTTGCCACATGAGTTTGAGTTGTTCGGTGAGATCATTGCGTTCATTCGCGCTCATCTTGCCGACACTATTCGGGTTAAAGATTTGGCCGATGTTATGAAGCTATCGGAAAACCAATTTCGCCGAAAATTCAAGACCGAGTTTGGTGTGACCCCGCAACAATTCATTTTGCGGGCACGCCTACAAGCTTCGGGTCATCTGCTTCGCAGGAGTACCCAGCCTATTGCGATTCTGGCGGCAGACTGTGGATTTTCTGACCAGAGCTATTTTACAAAACAATTCAAACAATTTTTTGGTATGACCCCATTGGAATATAGAAAAATCTGGATCAATTCGTAAACCCGCCTTTGGTGGAATAGTTATAAAAAAGGCGCAATACCTTCTATCTGCTGCTGTCCGAACGCGTGTCTAATGCCTCGGACATCCTGTCTCTGCAATCTTTGAAAATTATTGACGGTAGGTTGGATGCACACTGTAATTGATAGGTATTGTCATGCGTTCAAATAAGCTTCGGACACGTTATGTTCCAGCCAAGCAAAAGTCTTCGGTCTATCTCGACGACATTATTCGAAATTATCGGGCAAACCAACAAACTCTCGAAGGTCTGGCGGGTGGAAGTCCGCTATTGCAGCCTAGATATTGTTCGTGTGACGACCTTGACGAAAACCGTTTGCTCGACAAACAGGACACTCTTTTGGAACTCGCCGCGCAAGTGGAACCCGATAACCTTGAGCAACTTCATCAATTGTTGTCGCTATGGTATATCGTCGCCATTAAAGAGGTCGCCGCCCAAGATATCCCGATGGCTGATAGATTAGCTCTCGCGGTTTACAAGTTTACGGAAAAAGCAACGGAGACCGGCTGAAAACTTTCCGATCGCGGGTCTAAAGTTTTCCTGAATTTTGTGGCCTCTTGCGCCAAGTGTTCAATCAGAAATAGGTGGCCAATGCAGGCTGTGGCCGGGGAAGGGAAGCGCCGTTATCCGGTGTTTGCGCTAAATTTATTTGAGATCACGGTTTCGTGAAAAAATAATAATTGACCAATTGGTTTAAAAATTCTATTCCAAATACATCGCAGTCATCTGGCTGCTTCTTATTTACTTAGATTTAAACCAAACAGTCAAAAACAAAGGACAGTATCATGACTTCCACTTTAACAGTTTCCGAAAATTCTTTTGCAAAATTTTCTTCCACTCAAATCCATGCGCTAGGCGAGAAAATAAGCCGGGCCGGATTGCACGGATTACGCTTCACCGGCGCGGCCGTTCTAGGGTGGATTGGCGCGATGAAATTCACGGCTTATGAAGCTGGGGCGATTGAAGGGCTTGTCGCCTCTAGCCCGCTCACCGCGTGGCTCTATAATGTCTTTAGCCTCCAAGGCGCTTCGAACCTCATCGGGACGACCGAGATTACTTTGGCTATCATCATCGCCTTAGGAGCAAAATTTCCAAAGCTCGCTCTCGTCGGCGCTTTGGGCGCGTTCGCAACCTTCTTTGTGACCTCCAGTTATTTGCTGACTGCACCGGTCTGGGAATCCAGTCTCGGCGGTTTCCCTGCGCTCTCCGTCGTTCCGGGCCAATTCTTACTAAAGGACATCGTGTTGTTGGCCAGTGCCGTATTCTTAACCGGTGATGCGCTCAAGCGCATCGCACGCTCCGCTTAATCACAGATTCAAATTCATTTCTATAACGACTGAAAGGACATAATATGTCTCGCCTAAATACCGTAAATCCTGAAAATGCTACGGGCCGCGCCGCGGAACTTTTAGAGGCTGTAAAGGCCAATATGGGGGCTGTGCCCAACCTGACAAAAGTCATGGCAAACCAACCTGCGGTCTTGGATGCTTTCTTGGGCTTAGGGACTGCGCTGTCCAAAGGAAGCTTTGATCCGAAAACCCGCGAAGCTATCGCCTTAACCGTGGCCGGGACAAATACTTGTGATTACTGCGCCTCGGCTCATAGCGCTATTTCCAAATCGCTGAAGGTCGACCAATCGGAAATCGATCTTCGGTTGAAAGGGCAATCAACAGATGAAAAACTCTCTGCGCTTCTGACTTTCGCAAATGCAATCGTGAAAAAACAAGGTCTCGTAAGCGATGCGGATTTGGCAAGCGTGAGAGTCGCCGGATATGATGACGGCGCCATTGCGGAAGTGACCGCGCATGTAGCTGCCAATATCTTCACAAATTATATCAATCATGTCGCTCAAACGGAGATTGATTTCCCGGTTGTCAAAACCGGATAAATAATTCAGGCTCACGGCTGGGTCGGTAAGCCCTTGCCGTGAGCATCTTTTTTTGGTTTCGCGGCGGTTGTATGTGGGCTGAGTGTTTTTCAATGTGCCGCATTCTGGCCTGCACAAATGGAGTGTCGCTGCGGCATCGGCGCATGTCCAAAACCCGGACTTCTCCTCTTCCCCCAAGGCCGCTTCTTTGCTTAAACGCTGGCATGAAAAAACTGCTTCTTCTCCCCGTCCTTGTTCTTCTCGCCGCTTGCGAGCCTCGTAAACAAACAGATGTGAAGCCCAACCCTCTCGCCGGGTTTGAGGTGCGGGAGGGCGTTTTCAACCTCCATGTCAATCCAAAGACAAATAAAATCTATGCCCGTCTGCCCAAGGCGGATGAAACCGGGGTGAGCTTGCGTCTTATTCATTCCGCCCGTCTAACTGCAGGGCTGGGGTCTAATCCGGTAGGACTTGACCGCGGGTGGGGCGAGGGAGGCCGCATCATTGCATTCCGTCGCATGGGCGACAAAATGATTATTGAGGAAGAAAATCTGCGTTACCGGGCGGATGCAAATAATCCGCTGGAGGCCCGCGCCGTAAAGGAAAGCTTTGCGCGCTCCTTCATAGCGTCGCTGCCTATCGTGAGTACCAAAGGCAAAGGTACGCTGGTCGATATGACGGATTTCCTGACATCGGATAGTTTGAACCTTGTCCAATATTTACAGGACGCGGATCAGGGTAATTTCTCTGTCGCCAAAGACCGAACCTTCGTAGACACGACCCAAGCTTTGGCCTTTCCGGACAATGTTGAGATTGATGTCTTTTTTACCTTATCCTCTGCGGATGCCGGGACCGAGGTTGCGACCACGGCGGCCAATGGGAAAGACGCAACGCTCATCCAACATCATAGTTTTGTGCGATTGCCAAAGGCGGGGTTCGAGCCCCTAATTTCTGATCCGCGGGCGGGCGTGATAGAGCAGGTGCATTATAATTATTCCGCGCCGCTCTCGGCCAATATCGAAACCCGCTTTGCGCGGCGATACCGCTTGGAACGCAATGCCGAAGGCCAGGTCGTGAACCCAATCGTCTTTTACATTGATAGTGGGGCGCCGGAACCTATTCGCTCGGCCCTCGTCGACGGGGCAAAATGGTGGGAAGAGGCTTTTGAGGCTGCGGGCTGGGAAGGCGCTTACCGCGTTGAGCTTTTGCCGGAAGACGCGCATCCGCTCGATATTCGCTATAACACAGTGCAATGGGTGCATCGACAAACGCGCGGTTGGTCCTATGGCGGCGGGGTGTCGGATCCGCGCACGGGCGAAATGCTCAAAGGGCATGTGAATTTAGGTAGCCTTCGCGTGCGGCAGGACCGCATGATTTTCGAAGGGCTCCTGGGGGCGAGTAAAACCGATAGCGGCGATGCGGCTGATCCGGTGGAACTCGCGCTGGCGCGTATTCGCCAATTATCTGCGCATGAAATCGGCCACGCCCTCGGCTTCGCCCATAACTTCGCGGGCAGCTCTGATGATAAATCCACAGTGATGGATTATCCTGCGCCGGATGTGCGTTTAATTGACGGCGCGTTGGATGTGTCAAATGCTTACGGGGTCGGCATTGGCGCGTGGGACAAAGTCGCTGCGACCTGGCTCTACGGTGAGAAGACTGACGCCGAGCGTGACGCGCTTTTGGCAAAAGCTGCGGCTGAGAGCGTGACCTTTGTGGCTGACCTCGACGGGCGCAGCGCGGGCACGGCCCATCCTGACGCCAGCGTGTGGGACAATGGGTCTGATCCCGTTGCGAGTTTGAAAAATGTGATGGCCGTCCGGGCTTTTGCCTTGGAGCGGTTCGGGCCGGGAAATCTCCCGCCCGGTCGACCGCAATCGGATTTAAATGCCGCCATTGTTCCAATTTATCTTTATCATCGTTTCCAGACAGCGGCGACGGCCAAGCTCATTGGCGGTGTGTCCTTTACTTATGGCGAAGAAGCTGGCGCGGCGGAGATTGTCCCGCCCGCACGGCAACGGGCGGCGCTGGAGGCCGTCTTGGAGACAATAGACCCAAAGGCTCTTGATTTGTCCGATGAGGTTTTATCCCATCTCACCCCGCGCCTCGGGTCTTGGAGCTTTGCCGATAATGATCGCGAGCTATTCCGCAAAACCGCCCACCCGGCCTTTGATACGGTTAGCGCCGCAGAGACAGCCGCCGACTTGACTTTCGACGTCTTGTTGCACCCGCAGCGCGCCGCGCGCCTCGTGGAGTTCCACCGCCGCGACGCCAAGAACCCGTCCTTGCGATATGTACTGCAGCAAACAGGTGACCGGGTGATGTCCGCCTCCAAACGCGGGCGCACGGGCGAAATCGCATATGCCGTGCAAGCGCGCTACGCCTTCGCCCTGATGGAGCTCGCAGAGGGCGACAGCAGCCCCGCCGTGAAAGCCGCCGCCTTGCGGGCTTTAAATGATATGACCAAAAGACTTGGCGGGACCAATGTCGCGGAAAATCAGTGGCTCATCGATCAAATCGGCGCGTTCCGGACGCGTCCGGCAACGGCGTCCAACCCCATCACGCCCGCAAAAGCTCTCCCGCCAGGCAGCCCAATTGGATCGGATAGGGGTGGGTCTGAATAATGTTGCATAAAGGCGGGTGTCATTGCGGGGCGGTGCGGTTTGAATTTGATGCGCCCGGGGCCGTCGATGTCACGGATTGCAGCTGCTCCATCTGCGATATGACGGGCTATGAACATGTCTTCGTACCGGAGGGCGATTTGCGATTCCTGTCAGGCGAAGACGCGTTGACGGAATATCGATTTAATACTGGACAGGCCGTACATATGTTCTGCCGGACCTGTGGGATAAAACCTCTCTACCGCCCTCGCAGCCATCCGCAAAGCTGGAGCGTGAACCTGCGCTGCGT
>CALFWV010000093.1 GCA_937927825.1 uncultured Caulobacterales bacterium
GCGCCGTCGCCAATTTCGCCGACAATATTTTCTTTTGGGACAAAGCAATCCTCAAAGACCAGCTCGCACGTGTCCGATCCGCGCATGCCTAACTTGTCGAGTTTTTGCGCGGTTGAGAAACCATCGAAATCTTTCTCAATTAAGAACGCGGAGATAGACTTGCTACCCGCGCTCGGATCGGTTTTGGCATAGACCAGTAATGTGTTTGCTGTGGGGGCATTCGTAATCCACATTTTATTGCCGTTCAGCAAATAGCCCCCCTGGGCAGTCTCCGCCTTCAGGCGCATAGACATCACGTCCGATCCCGCACCGGGTTCGCTCATGGCGAGGCTGCCCAGATGCTCCCCTGAGATCAGCTTGGGTAGATATTTGGCCTTTTGCTCGGCATTCCCCCAACGTTGGATTTGATTAATGCAAAGGTTTGAATGCGCGCCGTAAGACAGGCCGACAGAGGCGCTCGCGCGGGAGACTTCCTCAATCGCGATGGTGTGTTCCAGATAGCCCAGACCCAAACCGCCATCTTCCTCGGACACGGTAATACCGTGCATCCCCAGCGCGCCCATCTTCTCCCACAGATGTCGCGGGAATTCATTCGACGCATCAACCTCATCCGCAATTGGCATAATCTCGGCCTGGCAAAATTGATAAACCGTCTCGCGGATCATTTCTGTCGTTTCAGAATGTCCGAATTGCAGGGTGGGGTAGGGCGTGGTGGTCATGATAAAATTCCTTTTCACATCTGAAACCGCCAGCGGTTTCAGCGCTTCATTGCAATCGATAATTAATCGATTGCGGTCACTCCGCGTCTTCTTCAAGCCGCACGAGCAGCGCGCCGTCCGTCACCAGCTCGCCAACCTCTGCGCCGATCTCCGCCACAACGCCGTCACGCGGCGCGGTCAGCGTTTGCTCCATCTTCATCGCTTCCATAACGACGAGGGGCTCGCCTTCAGAGACGCTGTCGCCAGCCGCCACATTCAGAGCGATGATCTTGCCGGGCATGGGGGCTGAGATGGTGTCAGAGGAAGCTGAAGATGAGTTCGAAAGCCAAGGTGCATATCTCTTAATGGCTAGATTAAAATAACCGTCAGAGAGATGTACTGTCTCATTTGTGATTTCTGACCGCCATTGACTAAAGTCATTTGTATCTTGGGCGAAACCCATGCTCATTATACTATTAGCGCCATATTCTAAATCGCGATCAGCAATTTTATACTCATTGTCATCTAACTCAATTATGCAAAGTATATCGGAGTAGCTTTTCACTACGGCTTGAATGGGCAATTCATTTTTCTCAAAAATCCAAATTAAGTTTGCTTCACTATTTAAACGCCAATTATCAGTTTGTGAAAAAACTGACTGGCTTGGATTTTCTTTCCTAAGTTTGAAAGTTAAAGCCGATGCGGCAAGAGCGATAAATTTGTTTTCGTTCTCGAGCCCTTGTTGTGTCAGGGTAGAAAAGTTTCTTTCGATTAAGTTTGTTGTAGCTTTATAAAACTCTTCAGGTTTAAATATCGCAAAGTTGGGATGATAAAGACAACGCCTTAAAAAGGCACTGTTTGTTTTCAATCCTTCAATTTTCGAATGTATAATTTGTGCTGCCAATGTTCTTATACATTCAAATCGTTTGTATTCATATGCGATGAATTTTGCGATCATAGGATCATAGTATACAGAAATTTCGTCGCCTTCAGTTACACCTGTATCTGTGCGCCAACCGTATCTAATGTTGTTACTGCTGTTTACTTTATTGTTTTTATAAGAACTTTTTGACGGCCGAAAACGGTCTAAGTCCGACGCTAGTGCGAAAGTTTTGAGAGTCCCAATACTAGGTAGGAAATCATTTACTGGGTCTTCGGCATAAATTCTTGCCTCTATCGCATGACCCTCCATCTTAATCTCACCCTGCTTCGGAAGGGCCTCCCCTCGCGCGACACGTATTTGCCATTCGACCAAATCCAGTCCCGTAATCATTTCCGTCACGGGATGCTCGACTTGCAGGCGCGTATTCATTTCCATGAACCAGAACCCGTCTGTGCGCAGCTTGCCTGATCCGTCAACGATAAATTCAACTGTGCCTGCGCCGACATAATCCACGGCCTTGGCCGCGGCTATTGCGGCGTCTGTCATGGCTTTGCGGACGGCGTCTGTCATGCCGGGGGCGGGGGCTTCTTCTATGACTTTTTGGTGGCGGCGTTGCAGCGAGCAATCCCGCTCGAACATGTGAACGACATTGCCATGGGTATCGCCGAAGACCTGCACCTCGATATGGCGAGGGCTCTGGATATATTTTTCAATCAGGACATCTTCATTGCCGAAAGAGCTGGCGGCTTCGCGTTTGCAGCTCGCCAGGGCGGCGTCGAAATCTGCGTCGACTTCCACCTTGCGCATCCCCTTACCGCCGCCGCCCGCGACGGCTTTGATGAGGACGGGATATCCGATCATGCCCGCTTTCGCTTTGAGCAGTTTCGGTGATTGGTCCTTGCCGTGATAACCTGGCGTGATGGGGACACCCGCTTCGTCCATAAGTTTCTTGGCCGCGTCTTTCAAACCCATGGCTTCCATGGCTTCAGCTGATGGTCCAATAAATATAAGTTTCGCTTTTTCACACGCCCGCACGAAGTCAGGATTTTCCGATAGGAAACCATATCCTGGATGGACGGCATCCGCGCCCGTCTCCTTAGCGGCGGCTATGATTTTCTCGATCACGAGATAGCTCTCTACCGCTGGCGACGGGCCGATATGCACGGACTCGTCGGCAAGGCGCACATGCAGCGCTTTGCGGTCCGCATCGGAATAAACGGCCACGGTAGAGATGCCCATTTTCCGCGCGGTCTTAATCACGCGGCATGCAATTTCTCCGCGATTGGCGATGAGGATTTTTTTGATTTGTTTGGTCTTGGTCATAGCGCTCTATCCTCCACCGCAACGCGGGGGAGGTGGACCCGCAGGGTTCGGAGGGGGTGCAGCGCGTCTGCGCTGCCAAAAAATGATTGTGATATGTCGGCAGAGTTTTCTGGTCGCGTAGACACGCGACACCCCCTCCGACTTCCGCATTTTGAAGGAAAACGCTCCAGCCACCTCCCCCGCGTTGCGGTGGAGGAGAAGTTCTTGGAGGACCCCGCCACTACATCCGAAAGACGCCGAATTGCGTCTCCTCCAAAGGTGCATTTGCGGCCATGGCCAGACCTAACCCCAAAACGCGGCGCGTATCTCTTGGCGCAATGATGCCGTCATCCCATAATCTCGCGCTGGCGAAATAGGGGTGGCCCTCTTTTTCGAACCGCTCAATGATGGGTTTTTTAAACGCCTCGCGCTCTGCGTCCGTCCAATTGGCCGCATTGCGGTTGACTGTGGCTAGGACATCTGCCGCTTGCTCGCCGCCCATGATCGAAATTCGCGCATTGGGCCACATGAACATGAGGCGCGGCGAGTAAGCCCGCCCGCACATACCGTAATTCCCCGCACCGTAGGACCCGCCAACAATAACGGTAAATTTCGGGACTTTGGCACAAGCCACAGCATGGACCATCTTCGCGCCGTGCTTGGCAATTCCGCCCGCTTCGGCTTTGGAGCCAACCATAAAGCCTGTGATGTTTTGCAAAAAGACGAGCGGGATTTTGCGCTGCGCGCAGAGCTCGACAAAATGTGCGCCCTTCACGGCCGAGTCCGAAAATAACACGCCATTATTCCCGAGGATGCCGACGCGGTAGCCGTGGATTTTCGCAAAGCCGCAGACCAATGTGTTGCCGAACTCTTTCTTGAACTCGGTGAATTTCGATCCATCCGTGATGCGCGCAATAATCTCGCGGCAATCATAGGGCTGGCGCAAATCCGTCGGGACCACGCCGTCTAACTCGTCAATATCATACGCGGGCGCTTCTGCATCTTCAGGCGAGAATGACGGCTCTGCCTTGCCCAAAGTTTCTACCGCGTCCCGCGCCATTTGCAGGGCGTGCGCATCATTGGCCGCCAAGTGGTCGACCACGCCGGAGGTCCGCGCATGCAGCGCCCCGCCGCCGAGGCTTTCCGCGTCAATATCTTCGCCCGTCGCAGATTTCACCAAAGGCGGTCCCGCAAGGAAGATTGTCCCTTGGTCGGCGACGATGATGCTCTCATCTGCCATCGCCGGAACATAGGCGCCGCCCGCTGTGCAGCTGCCCATCACAACAGCGATTTGCGCGATGCCTTGGGCGGACATATTGGCTTGGTTATAAAAAGCGCGGCCAAAGTCTTCTTTGCCCGGGAAGATTTCGGCTTGGTTCGGCAAGTTCCCGCCGCCGCTATCGACGAGATAGATGCAGGGAAGGCGGTTCTCTTGCGCGATTTCCTGGGCCCGCGCCTGTTTCTCACAGGTCATAGGATAATAGGTTCCACCTTTGACCGTCGCATCATTGCAGATAATCATGACTTCACGGCCCGACACACGGCCAATGCCTGTGATGAGGCCCGCGCCGGGGACTTGGTCATCATACATGCCGTAAGCCGCCATTTGCGAGAGCTCTAGAAAGGGTGTGCCCGGATCCAGCAAACGTTCCACCCGTTCGCGCGGGAGCAATTTGCCGCGCGACAAATGCCGCTCACGAGATCGTTCGGACCCGCCCAGCGCAATCTTGGCGACTTTCTCGCGCAGGTCAGCAACCAACGTCTCCATCGCCTCGCGATTAGCGCGAAATTCGGCGCTGTCCGGATTAATTTTAGACTGTAGCTTTGGCAAAGGTTCAGGCCTCGTTAACTGGCTTTTCAATGAAACTAAGTGTTGCGCAACGCAAAGTCCATGCAAGCCCAGCCACGACCTTAGGCTTGTACGCAATTCAGTGCTGTAATTTGGGGCGCAATCGACTATCTATTCGCTATGACCCAATTGTCCGAGAAAACGCCCCCCGATCAATCCCTAGTCCGCGAGAGCGGATATGAAGGCCGCGGATTGGAATTTGTGGTCGATACCGCGCCGGAAGCTGGCAGCGCAACAGAGGTCGCACCGGGTGTATTTTGGCTGCGGTTCCCCCTGCCGATGCGAGGTCTGAGTCATATCAATCTGTGGGCCCTGCGGGACGGCGATGGTTGGGTCGTTGTTGATACGGGAATCGCAGATAAAGTCAGCCGTGATATTTGGGAATCCCATTTTGACGGATTGCTGGGTGGGCGTCCGGTGAACCGAGTGATTTGTACACATTTACACCCTGACCATACGGGTCTCGCAGGCTGGCTTTGCCGCCGTTATGGCGCGCCGCTTTTGATGACACGTGGAGAGTATTTTTTGTGCCGCCTGATGGCGGCAGATACCGGAAAGGCCGCCCCGAGAGAGGGCGTGAAATTTTATCAAAAAGCCGGATTCTCAGACGCACAAATTGAACTTTATAAGGTGCGCTTTGGCGGATTTGGAAAAGCGATTGCGCCGCTCCCGCAGAGCTATGACAGGCTTACGGATGGCGAGTTGGGACAAATTGGCGGACGGGAATGGCGCGTGGTGATTGGGTCAGGCCATTCGCCCGAACACGCTTGTCTCTATTGTCCTGAGCTCAATCTTGCGTTGACGGGAGACCAACTCCTCCCGAACATTAGCTCCAATGTGTCCGTCTGGCCGACAGAACCGGAAAGCAACCCGCTCGAAGATTGGATTCAATCCTGCCATAAATTAAAGCGTGAATTTCCTGAAGATATTCTCATCGGCCCGGCTCATGGCATTCCATTTCGTGGGGCGCATAAACGGCTCTCGAAATTGATTGAGCATCATGAGAAAGCTTTGGTCCGCCTGGCGGAGCATTGCCGAACACCGAGATTGGCGACAGGCGTATATTCAGTGCTATTTCGGCGGGAAATTAATGACGGCAATCGCATTATGGCCGTCGGCGAATCTATTGCGCATTTGAATTGTTTGAAATCCCGCGGTGTGGTCAGTCGGCGTTTGAATGATCGCGGGCAGTTTACCTATAAAACGCGAACGGGTTGGACAGCCTAAGCGATTTCCAATCTATTCGAACCCGCCCGAGGTCGCTTGCCTAACCGATGATGTTAAACAAGCCGACCAACATGAGGGTCAGGCCCGATGTGCCCAATGCGAACATGCCATAATAATAAAAAGCGCGTTTCGCACGGCCGATAATACAGAGTTCTTCTGCGGGCATTCCGGATTTTAACAGATAGCTATCAATTAAATTTGTCATAGTGTTTCTCTCGTCTTGAGCGTCGTATATATGAATATAGACTGAATGGTCAATAATTGAGTTTTCACATGTTTGTGAGGGCGTGATATCCGCAATCAATGGCGCGTTAATGGCAACGCAACGCCGGGATTCTCAGCGCTTTCTGACCGGTCCGGGAGACGGTGGTCTTGAGCGTTGGTCGTTTAAGTATCTGAGTGTGCCGGGAGGTTTGAGCGGATGTATTGAGCTGGGGCTAGTTGAAACCAAACGGTTTCAACGGTCTGACCGGAGCGCCCTAAGCGTCGCGGGCAATATATCCGTCGACGATCCGTCCCAAAACTGTCATCGGGACGGCGCCGCCCAAAACCACAGCGTCATTGAACCGGCGAAAATCATATTTGCTTCCAAGTTCTGCTTGCGCCTTATTTCTCAACCGATTGATTTCGGTTAGGCCGACCATGTAACCGCAGGCCTGTCCCGGCCAAGCACAATAGCGGTCAATCTCGCCGCGTACCGCATCTGGATTGGAGCCGTTATTTTCGACAAACCATTCGTTGGCTTGCTGGCGTGTCCATTGTTTCGCATGCAGGCCTGTATCCACGACCAGACGGCACGCCCGGAAGCCCAGTGATTGCAAATACCCCAATCGGCCTGCGGCGTCATTTTCATAAACGCCCAGCTCTGCCGCAATTTGCTGTGCGTAGAGCGCCCAGCCTTCGGAATAGGCATTGAATGCGAGCATGGAGCGAATGAGCGATTGTTTGAAAGTATATTCACCCTGCCAAACATGGCCCGGGATTGCTTCGTGATAGGTCAAATCTGCTAGGTCAAATTTCGTGTGTAAATCTGTGCTGCGCAAATTTATCCAAAAATGTCCGGGCTTTGTCCCGTCCACGGACCCCGCCCCGCCATAAGCGCCAGGCGCACCGGCTTCGACCGACGGGTCAATGCGCGTGACTTCTAAAAATCCCGGGACGAGGGTTTCAAAGGCATCGGGCATCCGGCCGCGAATATCGGCGACCACATCTTCAATGAAGCTCATAATTTCCGCGCGGCCTTTATCGCCCGGTGCGAATTGATAGCGCGGATCTTCGGCCAGTTTGGACATGCGCTGTCCGACACCGCCCTCTGTATAACCCAAATCGCGCAGGATTGGGTCCATCTCCGCATGAAGTTTCGCCAGCTCATCCAGCCCCATCTGATGAACCTCATTGGCGGTCATATTTGTTGTGGTTCCCGCCCCCAACGCCCAATCGTAATATGCCTCACCGTCGGGCCGCGCCCAAACGCCTGCCTCGGATTTCGCTTTTGGCGCGAGTGCTTCGAGCGCTGCAATTTGGCCATCCATGGCGGGGCCGATTTCATCCGTGGCAATTTTGACAGCATCGGCTTCAAAGTTGCCATGTTTTGCGGCACGCGATGTCAAAGATTTGACAATGCTCCAGCTTTCCGGCGCTTGCGCGCGTGCGGTTTTCAATTGCCTGATTGTTTTCTCCATCAGAAAATCAGGGAGGATCATCCCGCGCTCGCCGTCGCGGCGGATGCGGTCCGTCTCTCCATCCAGTTGCGCTGCATAGGCGCTCATCCGCGTCAGATAATCCTCTGCGGCTCCGGCGGAATCAATGCTGTGAGAGGCGTCCAGAAAACTCGGAATTTCGATGAAGGCACCTGTGTTCTGGGCCACGACATAGGGGCTGTTGCGGTAAGACCAATTATTATTGAGCAGGGCCATATCTCCATAAGGCATGTCGAAACCTTCCACGCTCCGCTCAAATGTGGAAGTGACGACATCCACGTCCAATGCGAGCTCGGGCGTCAGCGCTTTGGTATTGATAGCCTCCAATTCGCCGAAAATCTGACGCGCCCGGGTCGCAATCGCCGTTTGCCCGTCCGGCGTTCGGTCCGTGAGTTTTGCCCGCAGTCCGGCGTAATCGCCTTTATCAATCCCCATGGAGCTGGCCGTTTCCGGATAGGACTTGAGCATGAAGTTCTTTGCGTCATCCAAAATGGATTGCGCGGTGGTATTTGCGGGTGCGCCGGCGGTCACAGCCGCATCTCGACAGCCTATCAGGCCAAGAGTACCAAGAGCGCTTCCTGTTTGTAAAACTCTGCGGCGACTTAAATATGGAGATGTCATGATGGGCTGGCCTCTAGATTGGAGGTGAACCTTGCAATGAATTCTGGGGGAGTGCAAATCTCGCGCATTAAAAAACCCGCTCCGTCCAATTCGTTTGTCGCGAAATGCACAGGGCGGGTTTTAAAATTTTGGCGGGTGCGAGCCCTTTGGGTTACGCAGCCTGATTAGAGCGGCGCAGGGTCATATTGACTAAGCGCTGCCAATTACCCAGGCTCATAAGATGAGCATAGGCAACAGCTAGATATCCATTCTTAGAAAGCTCGGCGATCTTTGCATCGGGCAGGGCCTTCAGTTTCGCCTCGGAAACAGCGAAATAATCCGCGATTTTCTGACGCGGTGCCGGTGTGCCATCTGCATTGTTGCCTTGGAAATTCATTTCCTTCGGCTCAAATAAATCAAGGGCTTTGAATTCCTCAACCATTCTCTGAGTGGCTTGACGGTCCTGCTCAAAGCTCTGGAGGAATTGGAAGGCTTCCTTGGTGAACTGTGAGGTATCGTCTTTATCAAAGAACATTTGTTCGGGTTTCTTATTCGTCACGCATTCGGCTTTCTCGTCAATACAGACGACGAAACGGTCATTCGCATTATCGCCGGCCAGTACGAAAGGATAGCGGCGTGCGAAGGCAGGTAAGTAAAAATCGACTTCGAATTTACCTTCATTCACAAAGAGGTTCTCACCAGAACGAATACCCATCACGGCAAGCGGAGACCGTTCTTCGCCTGCAAAGATAATAGGCATGGAGGCTGCGGCAGCACCAAATTCCGGCGCGGTTAGGGGGACAAAATGTTGATCGGCCATGAACTGGAATGGCTTCTCTACTTGTTGCACGCCAAATTTTGCGTGGTTGTCCTTGGTCAGCGGGACGGGTTTTTCGTAAAACATTACATTGCCGGAGACAGCTGGTGTGTCGTTCTCTGGTTTCTTGGCCATGATTTTCCCCATTATCGCAGGACCCAGCCTGCACGTTAAAAACTAAGCCGCGCCCATAGCGGACTGAGCCGCCTTCATCAACACCGTATTGCTGTTGGACCCGTCCACCGCATTCGCCTATAGAGCTGCCATGAACACCGCACATCACCATGACCATCCTCATTTGTCCACGGCTCAACGGATTGACCAAGCGAGGGCAATTGTCGAGGGCGCGAATGAGAGATTTACTCCGCTACGCGCTCATGTTCTGGAATTGATTATTGAAGACGGGAAAGCTGTTAAAGCCTATGATCTTTTGGCGCGTTTGCGTCCCGATGTGGGCAGCCCCAAACCCCCGACAGTTTACCGGGCGTTAGACTTTCTTTCGCGGCACGGCCTCATTCACAGGGTTGAGGCGCTCAATGCATTCATCGCATGCGACCATAATCATATTCATGATCACGCCCATGACCACGGGGATGGGTCGCACCGTCATCTTGCTGAATTTTTCATCTGCGAAAAGTGCCATGATGTCGAAGAACGGCACGCCCATGATCACGCTCAGTGCCGGCCGGAAGGTTTTACAATCACGCGGTCAGTCGTGGAGCACTACGGTCATTGCGCAAGCTGTTTAGGTTAAGTTTTGCAAAATGATTTTCTCGCTAATTTTACCCTAAGCTGGGCGGGAGAATGCTCGGCGTGGGAATGTGACGAATTGGGGCATATGAATATGCGTCATTATGTTCACAAAATCGATGAGGCCCGCAGACGCCTGATTATAAAGCTCGGCCTGCCGCGCGCCTTCCACCCCGGCGTCGCCAGCACAGTGCGGTGCAGAGATTTGCACATTAAATATCAAGGAGAGGCTCGTCCCGGAAATCCGCTGCGCATTGACTCTGCGATTTTGGAACTGGGCGACTCTACCGCGCGGCTTTGCCATATAATGACGCATCGTGATGGACGCATTGCTGCGACGATTGTGGAAACGGTGGAGCACGTCTATTTACCGGAAGATAAGATTTTCCCTTGGCCGAAACGGGTTCGCGATCTTGCGCCGCAATTTACCGCCAAACTTCCAAACCCGGCAAAAGCAAGAAATGTTGAGGCTGTCGCTCGCTTTCGCGGCATGAGCCTTTCGGAGTTGGAAAGCGCCGGTGCAAAGGTCATCGGAACCGGCGTGTTTAATGCGTCAGAGCTCGACATTACCAACCGGGTGACGATGGGAAGTTTCTTTGGACGGACAACGTCTACCATCGCATGGTTCCGGGAGGGCTGGCCCGAGTTTGAGGACCCTGCCTACCAAGCAGGCGGGATGAGCGCGGCCCTATTGGAAATGCGCGCGGTTATTCACCATTATCCGGGACGCGGCGACGCTTACAGCTATCTGCCGGCGATGATTGGGGCTAATGCGTACACACGGCAATTTGTGCATAATATTGTCGACCCCGTTACTGGGAAGAGTTGGGTCTCTATGCAAGCGAGCGGTTGTAAATTTGATCTCAACGCCCGCAAATTGGTGAAGGCGACAGATCTGGATTTGACGCTATTGGAGCAAGGCATGTTGAAGGGCGTGACGGCATGATAAATACAAAAATTGCGAAATCCCTATTCCAAGCTTTTGAAGACGGGGATAATGAGGCCGTTCGGCGTCTTTGCGCTGCCGATTTTCAAGCCACTCAAAACGGCGGACCGCCGATAGATCTAACGACGGTTTTGGCGTTTTCTTCGGCGGTACAATCGGTGGTCACTGATTTCAGATATGAGACTCCCAAACGGTCCGCAACGCCCGGCGGATTTGTTGAAGAACATGATGTCTGCGGGACTTTGCCTGACGGGACATCGATACGGCTTGCGGTCTGTGTTGTGGCAGAAGTGGAAGCGGGTAAAATTACCCGCTTACGAGAATATTTTGATAGCGCTGCAGCGGCGGGACTGGCCACGCATCTTGGCGCAACCTAATGGGTCTTTGCTAAAATATCCTGTAAAACCCGTGTTGCCATTTCCGTTTGGATAAATGGAAAAAGATGGCCGAGATCTTGATTAAACGTCACATTAATATTGGGCTGTGCCTTTTGTACGGCGCGGCGCGTGCCCTCGGTGGAAACAGGAGGCCGCCCGCCCGCATAAATAATCTTGGAGTTATCGGGCAGGGCGCGCGCGGCTTTGAATAAATTATGATATTGCGCGACAAAAATGGCTTGTTCCCATTTGGGGTTACACGCCAATTCCCACCTGCCGTCATCTCGTTTGACAAGCCCGCCCTCAATATAATCGCGGAGCACGTCATCCTGCATGCCCTTGAACGCACCGCGTCCCTGCCAGCGCGCAAAGGCCGCTTCGGGGCTTTCAAATTCGGATTTCCGGCGGCCGGCATTACGTGCAATTGGCACACGCTTTTTCATATAGGACCGTCCGCCGGGTAGGTTCGACGTTAGGCGAAACAGGAAGGGGACGGAGACGGGATCAAATCCGGCATAGCCGGAAATACGACCCTCTAGAAAAGGGGCCGCCAATATGCCTGATACCGCCCCGAAACTATGACCCGCCAAAACAACGGGGTCATCCGTTAACTCTGGCAGATGCCTTTCAAAGAACTCCACGCAATCATCGCGGAAAATATGCCAATTGGGCATATTCATGGGTTGCGGCATTGTCCGGCTCCGCCCATGCCCGCGCATATCAAAGGCGACAGCGTGCACGCCCAGCGGCTCCAAAACCGCACGATAAGTCCGCGCATTAAACCCATTGGCATGGAGAAGCACCAAGCGGACAGGTTCCGAAGTATTGCCGAAGTGCAGGGCGGCTAAGTCGCCGTCACGGAGCGCATAGATACGTTGGTCCATAAAATCGTGCGTTTGCGGTTTTAAAGCGCGTGGACCTTTGCTGGATCGAGATCGTCTTCGATAGCTTGGTCCAGGATTGCGAAAATCGCCTTACGACTGCGGAGTTTAGTCTCGCGGAAGGCTTTGGGGTTGGCCTGTTTGAACATTTGACCGGCCATGGGAACCGCCATGGGCCATTGGTCTTCCGGGACGACGCGGTCAAAGAACCCGGCATGCATAGCGCCTTTGGGATCGAAAATTTCACCATTGATACAGCACCGATTAAAATGGCTGTTCGTCAGGTGATAGCGTGCCATCTCAATCCCGAAATTGTGCATGGTCATGCCGATCAGAGTTTCATTCAAGCCGACTTTGAAGTCCCCGGCTTTGATCATTGAGTAATCGCAGGCCATTGCCAGAAACGCGCCCATCGCGATGGTATGGCCCGTGGCGGCCATAATGACCGGGCGGGGATGGGCCATAACGCGGCGCGCGAATTTCGAGCCTTTTGAGGTGAGAAGCAGAGACTCTTGCGGACCTGCGCCCATTTCTTTTAAATCGAAACCACCGGACATCACCCCTTCGCGGCCCGTGATAATAACAATTGCATCATCTTTTTCTGCCATATCTAAAGCTTCATTCAGCTCAGCCCAGGTTTGCGACCCAAGCGCGTTGGCTTTGCCGTCATCCATGGCAATCACGGCCACGCCGTCATTAAATGTGTAGGTGAGCTTTTCCATTTTATGTCTTTCTAATTTTCACGATTTCATCGGCGAGGGCGTCATTTCCCCGGCGGCGTAAATCATCGACGATACGGGCTTGTGTGTCGGTGTCTTTATTCTGGCTCAACTTACGGATGCCGCGCACGGTGTCCATGCGCATTTCGAAATAGAGGATATGCGGGAAGAGGCGGGAGGCATAGCTGGCGGCCGTCTCCATTGCCCATCCGTCCTCGGGCTCATACCGCTCAATTAAATCCTGCATCCGGTCAACGCTTTCCTCGGCCGAAAGCGCGCGTGTCGTGCCGTGAACATGCACGGCGGTGTAATCCCACGTAGGGACGGAAGCGTCCGGCTTGTCGTAAAGGGTCGCCGAAATATAGTCATGCGGGCCGTGGAAAGCTGCAAGGAAAATCATGCTGGTCCCAATGAACCCAGCCATCGGATTGCTCGCCGCAATATGCCCGTAAAGAAACTCACCCTCCCGCTCCATAGGGATGTGCGTCGCCAGCGGTCCGTCCACATTGGACGACGCCAAAAGCGGGAACCCATAAGTGTCAATAATCCGGTTTGTGTATTCCGGACTATCGTCAATATAATGCGGGGGTGGATAGTTCATAAAAAGGCCCCGAACGTTCGGAGCCGAATTTAATTAGAGCGAACGCGCGATGACCATTTTCATGATCTCGTTCGTGCCGCCATAGATTTTCTGTACGCGGCTGTCACGATACATGCGGCCAATGCGATATTCATTCATGAACCCGTATCCACCGTGAAGCTGTAGGCAACGGTCAATGACTTCACATTCTTTATCCGTGACCCAATATTTCGCCATAGACGCCGTAACGGTGTCCAGCTCTCCGCGTAGATGTTTTTCCACGCAATCATATGTGAAGGTCTTGGCGATGTGGACAATTGTCTTACATTCTGCGAGCTCAAATTGCGTGTTTTGAAAGCTCAAAATTGGCTTACCAAACGCCTTGCGCTCTTTGACATATTCGATGGTTGTCTCCAGCGCGGCCTCCATTTGGGCGACGCCTTGCACGGCGATGTTCAAACGCTCTTGCGGCAATTCCTTCATCAATTGGATAAAGCCATGTCCCGGCTCCGGCCCTAATAGCGCATCAGCGGGCAGCTTCAAGTCGTCAAAGAACAGCTCAGCCGTATCTTGCGCGTCCATCCCGACTTTGTCGAGAATACGTCCGCGACGGAAACCTTCCAGGTCATCTGTTTCAACAACAAAGATAGATTTAGAATGTTTCCCTTCGCCGCCCGTATCGGCCACAACGAGGATGAGGTTTGCAGTCCCGCCATTTGTAATGAAGGTTTTGGACCCGTTGACGACCCAACCATTGCCGTCTTGCTTAGCATTGGTTTTGATGTTTTGAAGGTCAGAGCCCGTACCCGGCTCACTCATCGCAATCGCGCCAACCAGCTCACCGGATGCCATGCGCGGCAACCATTTTTGTTTTTGCTCTTCTGTCCCAAAGTTAAGAATATAGGGCGCAACAATTGCATTGTGCAGCGACAGGCCAAAGCCGTCGACATTGGCTTTGACGAGCTCTTCCATGATAATCATCTCATGGCGATAGTCACCGCCGCCCCCGCCATATTCCTCCGGGATGGCACAGTTTAACAGACCCATCTCGCCGGCCATATTCCAATATTTACGGTCGACTTTTTTGTTCTTGCGAAACTCTTCGGAATGCGGCGCCATTTCACGCGCATAAAAGCCGTGAACGGCCTCGCGGAAGATGTTGATATCTTCCTCATCATACCAGTCCGGATTTTTAAAATCGATTGCGGCTTTAGCCATTGGGTCTCTCCCTAGAGTTTATTTTAATTCGTCGGGGTCTGTTGCGACCCAGTTCTCAAATAAAGATAAAACATCGGCCACGTTCGGAAAGTCCGAAACGTGACCAATGACCAAATCTTTTGACGTAATCGCCAAGCTGACTGTTCCGTATCTCAACGAAAGTTCAAAATGACGTCCGTCTGTAAATTGACCCTCCCAAAACATGGACGAGTCTGTATCAAAGTTATTGCCCTCAATCTGCGCGACAGACAGCTTCATTAATTAAAACGCTGCCGCTTCCAGTGCCATGACAGGTTCTGCACCCGTCTTGATTTTCGCCAAATGGCTATCCAGCATGGGTAGCATGCGGAGCATGAAATAGCGGCCCGTGATAATCTTGTTCGGATAGAACTGATCATTGCTGCCTTCGTCGATTTTAGCTTGCGCTACGACCGCCATTTTCGCCCACATATAGGCGAGGGTCGCGAGGCCGAGCATGTGCATATAATCAACGGAGCCGGCACCCGCATTATTCGGGTCAGACATGCCGTTTTGCATCAACCACATCGTGGCTTCGGTGAGTTTCTTCTGTGCACCGCCAAGGCCGTCCATAAATTCACTGATGCTCTCATTGTCTTTGTTCTCTGCGAGGAACGCACCAATTTCTTGGTTCAGTGTCATGAGTGCACGTCCGCCATTA
>CALFWV010000094.1 GCA_937927825.1 uncultured Caulobacterales bacterium
ACATAAGGCACGTAGAAGTAACAGAAGAAGATAATAAGCAGACCATAGAGAATGAGATATGTCGGTGAGCCGTACCCCAGGTAAGCCAGAACGCGGGCCATAAAGCCGGAGGACGCGCCGTCACCTGCAACAAAGATTTGGCCGAAAGTCGCAGGCAGCAAAAGAAGCGAGCTGGCGAAGATGGGCGGGATAACACCGGCTGTGTTGAGCTTGAGCGGCATAAAGGAATTTTCCCCGCCGAACTGCTTACCACCTGCCATCTGACGCTTTGGATATTGAACCCGCAAACGCCGCTGGGCGCGCTCAACATACACAATCAACATGATGAGGGCGATGAACATCACGATAAGCGCGATAAGAATGAGTTCGGAAATCTGATTGGACTGGTTCAAGCCAAAGAGCTGGAAGATTGCCTTCGGCAGTTCTGCCACAATCCCCGCCAAAATAATCAAGGATACGCCGTTACCGACGCCGCGCGCGGTCACTTGCTCACCCAGCCACATCAAGAACATGGTTCCTCCGACCAGGGTAATAACTGTGGAGGCTTGGAAAAACAGGCCGGGGTCAATGACTGCACCATCCGTTCCTTGCAGGGCACGGGCAATACCAAACGCTTGGAAGGCTGCCAGAAAAACAGTCAAATAACGCGTATATTGGTTAATTTGTTTCCGGCCTTGTTCGCCGTCTTTGTCGAGTTCTTTGAGCGAAGCGACAGAGCCCTTCAGAAGGGTCATAATAATAGATGCCGAGATATACGGCATCACGTTCAATGCAAAAATAGCCATACGTTCCACGGCACCGCCGGAAAACATGTTCAAGCGATCAATCAGAGACCCGCCGCCACCGGATGAGAAAGACTGCTGAAAGACTTCCATGTTCATCCCCGGAATCGGAACGTAAGTCCCGATACGGTAGACGACTAAAATCATGAGGGTGAAGAGAAGGCGCTTTTGCAGCTCCTTGGCCTTGGAGAAAACTCCGAGATTCATATTTGCGGCGAGCTGTTCTGAGGCTGAGGCCATGGGGCACCTTTAAGACTAAACTTCAAATTTTAACCTAGTTAGGTATCTCCTGAAGCAAATGTAAGGTGTCACGAGCAATCGTGACACCGAAGCCGGGGTTTTCTAGCCCTTTGCGAGCGCTTTGGCTTGCTTAACCCATTCATCGCGCACGATACGACCAGGGAATGAGTCGATGAGCGCATCTACCATTTCAATGTCAGCTTCTTTCCAAGCTGCGATTTGGCGGAAGTAATAAACACCCTTGGAATTCAGGTCGCCTTCAAACTTAGGACCGATACCTTTGATTTTCTTCAAATCATCCGGCTCACCATCTGTCGCACCGTCAGTGTAGAGAACTTTCGGAGCTGGCTTGGCTTCTGCCTTCGGCTTTGGCGCAGGTTTCGGCGTCTCTTCGGCCTTTGGTTTCGGCTTTGGCTTTGGCTTCGGTGCCGGCTTTGGCTTCGCAACAACCGGGGCTGACGCTTTGGCAGATTTCTTATCCGCTTTTGAGACCTTATTGGACCGGTCCTGCTTTTCGCCTTTACCGCGATAGACGGTATTTTCGTCTAGAACATTTACAGTTCCCTTTGCAGCTTCAACAGCCGCAACCGCGCCTTTCGATGCACCGGAGACGTGAAGCTTGACGGGCTTGGAGACTTTACCAGAACCGATAAGACGTACGCCGTCCTTAACGCGGCGAATAACGCCGGCTTCGACGAGGGCAGCACCATCGTAATCTGTCTTGCTGTCAATTTTTCCGGCCTCGATGGCGCGGTTAAGATTAGCAATCGACAGCTCTTGATATGTCTTACTGTTTGGTGCGTTAAAGCCGCGCTTCGGCAAACGCATGTAAATTGGCATTTGCCCGCCTTCGAAACCATTAATGGTTACGCCGGAGCGGGATTTTTGACCTTTGACACCACGTCCGCCGGTTTTGCCCTTTCCAGAGCCGATACCACGACCAATCCGCTTTTTGCGGTGTGTGGCGCCTTGATTGTCTTTGAGTTCGTTCAAACGCATTGTCTTGTCTCCTCGCCTCTGCCCTAAAGGCATCAGCGACATAATACGAGGTTTCGATTAGATCATCAGATCTAAAAGACTACTCTTCTACGATTTTTACCATGTGAGAGACCTTATTGATCATCCCACGCACGGAAGGTGTATCTTCCAATGTTCGTTGCTTTCCGATGCGACCCAAGCCCAAACCGACCAGCGTTGCACGCTGATCAGGTTTACGACGGGTCGCGCTGCCGGTTTGGCGAACGGTTACTGTTGCTTTTTTAGCCATGTCTAAGTCTCCGCCGCAGCAGGTTCAGATGTGACAGGTGCGGAAGCCGCATCCAGCGCTTCTGGAGCCGACGCACCGTCATTCCGGCGGTTTACGATTTCAGCCACTTTCTTCCCACGCTTATTCGCGATGGTACGCGGGCTTTCCATACGCTTAAGCGCATCGAACGTAGCACGAACCATGTTGTAGGGGTTTGAAGTACCGATAGATTTTGTAACAACATCTTGCACGCCAAGACATTCCAAAACTGCACGCATTGGGCCACCTGCGATAACACCCGTCCCCGGAGGGGCTGCGCGCATCACAACTTTACCTGCGCCATGACGTCCGCGGACATCATGATGGAAGGTCCGACCTTCGCGCAAAGGCACGCGGATCATTGTCTTCTTAGCTTCTTCAGACGCCTTGCGGATGGCTTCCGGCACTTCGCGGGCTTTACCCTTACCGAAACCTACACGACCTTTTTCGTCGCCCACGATTACGAGAGCCGCGAAGGACATGTTTCGTCCACCTTTCACGGTCTTGGCCACACGGTTGATGTGGACTAAGCGATCCGTGAATTCGTTGTCTTCTTCTTCGCGCTTGCCGCGACGATTGTCTTCTCTACGAGCCATAATACGTTCCTAGAATTTCAGACCGGCTTCGCGAGCCGCGTCGGCCAGAGCTTTAACTCGGCCGTGATAAAGATAAGGTCCACGATCGAACACAACGTCGCCAACCTTGGCTTTCGCTGCGCGTTCAGCAATCAGTTTTCCGATTCGAACAGCTGCGTCGACATTTCCGCCATTGGCTTTTTTGTCTTCCAGCGTCGAGGCGGAGGCCAAGGTTTGGCCCGTCACATCATCGATGATTTGCACTGAGATGTTCTTTGAACTGCGGAATACAGATAAACGCGGACGTCCATTTGCATGTTTTTTGAGGCGGCGGCGAACGCGTTGCGCGCGGCGCTGCATAAGGGAGCGAGCGGATTTCATGACTACTTCTTCTTCCCTTCCTTCTGACGCACATATTCGCCGACATAACGAACACCTTTACCTTTGTAAGGCTCTGGCTTGCGGTAAGAACGAATTTCAGCGGCCACTTGGCCAACTTTTTGTTTGTCGATGCCTTCAACAATAATTTGCGTCGGCTTAGGCGCTGCGATTGTGATGCCCTCGGGGGCTTCATAAACAACGTCATGTGAGAAGCCGAGCTGCATGGTGAGCGTCGAACCTTGTGCTTGTGCACGATAACCAACACCGCGGAGTTCCAAGTTCTTTTTGAAACCGTCTGTGACACCTTCAATCAGATTAGCAACCATTGTGCGGGACATACCCCACATAGCAGATGCGTTCTTAGAGCCTTCGACTGTGTGAACAGTATACTCACCATCCTTCAAAGACCCGGTGACAGCCGCCGGAAGCGTAAAGCTTAGCTCGCCTTTAGGGCCTTTGGCCGTGATGTGCTGACCGTTTTGGGTCAGTGTGACCGCATCCGGGACAGTGATAGGGTTTTTACCAATACGTGACATGTAACCCTCCTTACGCGACCTGGCAGAGGACTTCGCCGCCGACGTTATTTTCACGTGCAGCGGCGTCGCTCATCACGCCTTTAGGGGTGGAAAGAATAGAGATGCCAAGACCGTTACGAACCTGCGGCAATGTCTTCACAGAGGAATAGACACGGCGACCGGGTTTGGACACGCGTTTGATTTCACGAATGACGGCTTCACCTTCGAAATATTTTAATTCGATTGAGAAAGCACGGAAGCCCGCGTCGTCAGTTGTTTCAGAATATCCGCGAATAAAACCTTCGTCAGCCAACACGTCAAGGACGCGGCCGCGCAGATTGGACGCCGGGGTCATAACCGTGGAACGGTTACGCATAATGGCGTTACGAATACGAGTGAGCATATCACCGAGTGGATCGGAAAAAGACATGGTGTTTCCTCCCTACCAGCTTGATTTCACGAGGCCTGGGACAAGGCCGATAGATCCGAGATCGCGAAGCGCGATACGGGACATCTTCATTTTACGATAGTAACCCCGTGGACGACCCGTCACCAAACAACGATTACGGACGCGGTTCGCAGCTGAATTACGCGGAAGTGCCGCGAGTTTCAGCTGAGCGGCAAAGCGCTCTTCTACGGGTAAGTCTTTGTCGCGGGCCGTGTCTTTTAAAAGAGCACGCTTCGCGGCATATTTCGCAACGAGGCGCTGGCGCTTCAAATTGCGTTCGACTGCACTGACTTTAGCCATTCAATCTATTCCTTTTTAAGTTGCAGAGCCTTTTATAAGACCCGCTCGATTTACTGCGTTCACTTGGACGTTTTCCGATTATTTCGGAAACGGGAACCCAAGCGCGGCCAATAATACCTTAGCTTCTTCATCGGTTTTGGCGCTGGTTTGCACCACGATATCCATACCACGCACTTGATCGACCTTATCATAGTCAATTTCAGTGAACACGATATGCTCTTTCAGGCCCATGGCATAATTGCCATTGCCGTCAAAACTCTTGGCATTCAATCCACGGAAGTCACGAACACGCGGCAAAGCGATATTCACAAGACGATCCATAAATTCAAACATCCGGTCGCGGCGCAAAGTCACCTTTGCACCAATGACCATACCGTCGCGTAGCTTGAAGCCCGCGATAGATTTTTTCGCAACAGTGGCAACAGGTTTTTGACCCGCGATGAGCGTAAGCTCTTCAATCGCTGCTGTGACTTTTTTCTTATCTGCAACGCCTTCGCCCAATCCCATGTTGAGGACAATCTTTTCGACGCCGGGAATTTGCATAGGGTTGGAGTATTTGAACCGCTCCTGCATCAAGGCGCGAACTTCGTCCTGATACATGGCGGCGAGACGGGGTGTATACGGCTTAGCCATCGATGACTTCTCCCGATTTTTTGGCCACGCGGACCTTTTTACCGTCTTTCAACGTCTTAAACCCGACACGTGTTGCCACGTTATCTTTTGGGTCAATATGCGCAACATTAGACACGTGAATTGGAGCCTCGAAAGACTTGATACCACCGTCCGGGTCGGCCTGGCTTGGCTTGACGTGACGCTTAACTAAGCGAACGCCTTTAACAACCACACGCTCTTCAGCTGGTAAAACCGTCAGGACTTCGCCCTTACGACCTTTGTCTGCGCCCGAAAGCACGATGACATAATCGCCTTTTTTGATCTTGGCAGCCATGACTACAAAACCTCTGGTGCGAGAGAGACAATCTTCATCAGATTTTTTGTTGGTCCGGATTTCGCACGAAGCTCGCGCGGTACAGGCCCAAAAATCCGCGTTCCGAGAGGCTCGCCATTTGTGTTGATGATGACGGCAGCATTACCGTCAAACCGGATGACGGACCCGTCGGCACGTTGAATGTCTTTACGGACACGAACAACGACGGCGCGACGCACGTCACCCTTTTTAACTTTACTACGCGGCTGCGCTTCTTTCACGGAGACGACAATAATGTCGCCCACACTCGCGTAACGACGCTTTGATCCGCCCAGCACCTTGATGCACTGGACACGACGTGCGCCGGAGTTATCCGCGACGTCGAGATTTGTTTGCATTTGAATCATGCGATTCTCCTAAGCTTGGCAGTTTCGACGACCGGGACTATGCCCCGGTGACGACTTCCCAGGTCTTCAGTTTTGATTTCGGTGGGCATTCGATGATGCGCACTTGCTCGCCGACCTTGACAGAGTTGGTCTCGTCATGGGCGTGATATTTCTTTGTCCGGCGAATAGTCTTTTTCAACAAAGGGTGCAGAAAAGACCGCTCGACTTTAACAACAACGGTCTTGTCCGTTTTGTCGGAAACGACGACACCTTGAAGGATACGTTTAGGCATAACTTACGCCTCTTTCTTCTGAGCGGATTTTTTTTCGCCCTGGATTGTCTTGATGCGCGCAATGTCGCGACGGACCTGACGCACGCGGGCTGTTTTTTCTAGCTGACCTGTTGCGTCTTGGAAGCGCAGATTGAACTGCTCCTTCTTAAGCTTCAACAGCTCCTCTGTGATTTGGTCCTCAGAGAGGGCCCGGATATCTTCGGCTTTCATAATCGCCTCTCCTATTCCGGCTGTTCGCCCGGGCGCATGACGATTTTCGTCCGCACAGGCAGTTTCGCTGCGCCGAGACGCAAGGCTTCACGGGCAACTTCATCAGATACGCCGTCGATTTCAAACATGATGCGACCGGGCTTGACCTTCGCGGCCCAGAATTCAACAGAACCCTTACCTTTACCCATACGAACCTCAGTCGGCTTTTTCGTGACAGGGACATCCGGGAAGATGCGGATCCAGACCCGACCGGCACGTTTCATGTGGCGAGTAATGGCGCGACGTGTCGCTTCGATTTGACGGGCAGTTACCCGCTCAGCTTCCAGTGACTTCAGACCATATGAGCCAAAGTTCAGCGCGGTGCCGCCCTTGGCCATGCCTTTAATCCGGCCCTTATGAGCCTTCCGGAACTTTGTACGTTTTGGCTGTAACATTGCTCTTAGCCCTTAATTTTGTCGTGCAGGACGGCGGCCGCCCTGACGATCATTGCGTTGACGTTCGCCGCCACGGGAGCGCTCATTGCCCTGCTCGGCCATGCGCTTCTCATGGGCGTAGGGATCATGTTCCATGATCTCGCCTTTATTAATCCAAACCTTGATGCCGATGATGCCCATAGCCGTCATCGCGCGCGCAGTTCCGTAATCAATATCCGCGCGCATAGTGTGAAGCGGCACGGACCCTTCTTGATACTGCTCAACCCGCGCAATTTCTGCACCGCCAAGACGACCACCAAGTTTAATTTTGCAGCCCTTAGCGCCCATACGCATCGCGCTTTGCAGCGAACGCTTCATGGCGCGGCGGAAAGAGACGCGGCGTTCAAGCTGCTGGGCAATCCCGTCTGCAACAAGGTTGGCGTCGACTTCCGGCTTGCGAACCTCAATCAGATTGATGAAGACTTCGCCGTCCACCATCTCAGCGACCCGCTTACGAAGGACTTCGATGTCAGCCCCCTTTTTACCAATCACAACACCCGGACGCGCCGTGTAAATTGTGATGCGGCAGGTTTTATGCGGACGCTCAATAACGATACGGGACACCGATGCGTTTTTCAGCTCACCCATCAGGAATGACCGGATAGTCAAATCTTGATGAAGCAAATCGCCGTATTCCGCAGTGTTCGCGTACCAACGTGATGACCAAGTCCGGTTAATACCAAGACGCAGGCCAATTGGATTAATCTTCTGACCCATTACGCGGCCTCACTTTTCTTGGGAGCTTCGACAGGAGCTTCTTCAGCTTCCTTAACGACAATTGTCAGCTCGGAAAATGGCTTCAGGATACGTGCGCCGCGACCACGAGCGCGAGCCCGGAAACGCTTCATGACGAAGTTCTTTCCGACATAAGCTTCGGAAACAATCAAGCTGTCTACGTCAAGACCGTGATTATTCTCTGCATTTGCAATGGCGCTGTTCAGCACTTTTTTGACGTCGCCTGAGATACGCTTGTGCGAAAATTCGAGGTCAGCCAAAGCTGTTTCAACTTTTTTTCCGCGAATAAGCTGGGCAACCAAGTTCAGCTTTTGCGGGCTGATCCGGATCATGCGCAACTTGGCACGGGCTTCATTGTCGGCACAGCGACGTGGATTTTTTTGTTTGGCCATGACGTTTACTTCCGCTTGCCTTTTTTATCGGCCAAGTGACCGTAATACGTGCGTGTTGGCGCAAACTCACCAAGCTTATGACCAACCATATCTTCATCCACGAGGACGGGAATGAACTTTTGACCGTTGTGAACCTGAAATGTCAGACCGACAAAAGACGGCATAACTGTAGAGCGACGCGACCAAGTCTTGATCGGCTTGTGACGACCTTCAGCTTTTGTCGCTGCGGCTTTCTTCAGGAGGTATCCGTCAACAAACGGACCTTTCCAAACTGAACGTGGCATGTTCCGCGCTCCGTAGCGTTTTTTCTTCGCGTGACGCGAACGAATGATGAATTTATCGGTAGCCTTGTTAGAGCGCGTTTTAGCACCCTTTGTTGGCTTACCCCAAGGCGTCACTGGATGACGACCACCTGATGTACGGCCTTCGCCACCACCATGTGGATGATCTACAGGGTTCATGGCCACGCCGCGAACTTGCGGACGCTTGCCGAGCCAGCGTTTACGGCCGGCCTTACCCAAATTTATGTTCATGTGATCCGGGTTAGACACCGCACCAACGGTTGCCAGACACGTCTGATGAACCATGCGCATTTCGCCGGACTTCAACCGGATTTGAGCATATCCCTCAGACCGGCCAACCAGTTGAGCGTAAGTCCCGGCGGACCGCGCAAGCTGTCCACCCTTACCAGGCTTAAGCTCGATGTTATGGATGATTGTTCCGACCGGCATAACGCGAAGCGGCATAGTATTGCCGGGCTTCACATCGGCGCGAGCAGCGGAAATAACCGTATCACCCGCAGCCAAACGCTGAGGCGCCAGAATGTAAGCTTTTTCACCATCTTTATACTGAATAAGCGCGATGAAAGCCGTACGGTTCGGATCATACTCCAAACGGAGAACAGTCGCCTCGCCTTGTTTCGTCCGCTTGAAATCAACCATGCGGTAAAGTCTTTTATGACCACCGCCCTGACGACGCATCGTAATCCGGCCAGTGTTGTTACGACCACCCGACTTTGTCAGGCCATGCGTCAGTGATTTTTCCGGACGTCCCTTATGAAGCTCCGAGCGATCAACCTGAACGAGGTTACGACGCGAAGGGGACGTGGGTTTGAAAGTCTTCAATGCCATGATCGAGCCCCTACAATCCTGTCGAGATGTCGATGCTGTCGCCGTCTTTCAACGTAACGTAAGCTTTTTTGACATCGTTGCGCTTGCCGGGACGGCCGCGGAAACGCTTGGTTTTACCTTTAACGCGAACAGTGTTCACGGCCATCACGGAGACTTTGAACAACTGCTCGATAGCTTCCTTGATTTCAGGCTTTGACGAACTTAGCGGCACCTCAAAAACAACTTGGTTGTTTTCAGCGACGATAGTCGTTTTCTCTGTAATGATCGGCGCGGTGACCGTATCGTAATGACGTGCTGCGATGCTCATGACAGGCGAGCCTCCAGATCAGCGACAGCCTCTTTCGTGAGCACCAATTGATGACGCTTGAGGATATCGTAAACATTGGCGCCGGCGGAAGACAATACATCAACATTTGGAATGTTGTTTGCCGCTTTTGCGAAATTTTCATCAACGGACGCTCCGGTAACAACCAAACCATTCGTGACACCCAGCTTTTCGAGCTTCGCCCGAAGGTCAGCCGTCTTAGGCGCCTTTAGAGCCGCTTCATCAATAATGATAAGCTCGGAAGACTTTACCTTAGATGACAAAGCATGACGCATAGCCATGGCGCGAACCTTTTTAGGCAAATTAAAACTGTGGTCGCGGGATCGAGGCCCGTGAGCCTTAGCGCCGCCGCGGAACTGAGAAACAGACCCGTTACCGTGACGCGCTGTACCGCCGCCTTTTTGGTTACCAATACGCTTTGTTGTCTTGGAGACATCACCGCGCTCTTGAACCTGATGCGTGCCGGAGCGACGCTTAGCAAGTTGATAGCGAACCATGCGGTGCAGAATATCTACACGCGGCTCATTGCCGAAGATGGAGTCGTTCAGGTCAACAGACCCCGACTTCTTCCCGGCGAGTGTTTGAACGTCGAGTTTCATTTACTCTTCCTCACCTTTCGCCGCGTCGGCTCTCATTTTCTTTGCAAGATCTTTGTCGACCTGAGACCGCGGCTCTTGACCACCAATCATCTCATTGGCCTGCTCGACCCACTCTTGCTTCGCAACAACACCCGGCTTACCGATTTTCTCTTCAATAGCCGCGATATCAGCCGCCGTCATAGCCGCGATTTGCGTAAGCTTTGTGATTCCAGCCTCAGCCAAGGCCTCTTCGCCCTTCGGACCGATACCGTCGATGAGAACAACAGCGTCAACGAAACCGACAGCAGGCGCAGCCTTCTTAGCCACTTTCGGCTTAGGCGCATCCATGGTGAACTTACCCGGTAACGGGAGCTCATCGACTTTCGGACCTTTAACGGCGTCTCGGATTTCAATCCACGCACCCTTTGCGCCCGGGGTCGCACCCTTAATCATGACAAGGCCTTGCTCGGCGTCGACACGAGCAACTTCCAGATTTTGAACCGTCCGGCGCACAGCACCCATATGGCCCGCCATCTTCTTACCTTTAAAGACCTTACCCGGATCCTGACACTGACCTGTTGACCCATGAGATCTATGCGAAATCGAAACACCATGCGTCGCGCGAAGTCCGCCAAAGTTATGGCGCTTCATCGCACCGGCAAAACCCTTACCAACGGTAATGCCCGCAGCGTCAATCTTTTGCCCAGGAACAAAGTGATCCGCCGTCATTGTCGCGCCGACTTCAATCTCATTACCTTCAGCAATGCGGAATTCGACACATTTTTTCTTTGGCGTAACGCCAGCTTTCGCAAAGCGCTCGCGCTCAGCTTTAGAGACGCGCTTTGGCTTCGCATCGCCAGCACCGAGCTGAAGAGATGTGTAACCGTCGCGCGCGACTGTTTTGGAGGCAACAACCTGACAACCCTCTAGCGACAAAACTGTCACCGGGATATGATTGCCATCAGCGTCATAAACCTGGGTCATACCCAGTTTTTGCGCAAGTAATCCTGAACGCAACATCTTTACGCTCCTAGTTTGATTTCAACGTCAACGCCGGCGGCCAAGTCGAGCTTCATCAGCGCGTCTACGGTCTGCGGTGTTGGGTCCACGATATCGAGCATCCGTTTATGTGTCCGGATTTCGAATTGTTCGCGGGATTTTTTGTTAACGTGTGGCGAGCGGTTCACGGTGAACTTCTCAATGCGGGTTGGCAGTGGAATAGGACCACGAACGGTCGCGCCAGTGCGCTTGGCCGTCGAGACAATCTCTTTTGTAGAGGTGTCGAGAATGCGGTGGTCGAAAGCCTTCAACCGTATGCGTATGTTTTGACGATCCATAACGGAACCCTTGGAATTCTACACGTTTCAAACAGCTCGCTTCAGTATGGGCAGGCCCGAGTCGAAGCGTGTTTCTTTATAAGAAGCGGCCCACTAGCGCGGGCCGCATAAAACCTCAATAACTAAGATCGGTTATTCGATAATCTTTGCGACGACGCCGGCGCCGACTGTGCGGCCACCTTCGCGGATGGCGAAGCGAAGCTTTTCTTCCATCGCGATCGGCACGATGAGTTCGACGTTCACTTCAACATTATCGCCCGGCATGACCATCTCTGTGCCCTCTTTCAACGTCACAACACCTGTCACGTCAGTTGTACGGAAGTAGAACTGTGGACGGTAGTTGTTGAAAAACGGCGTGTGACGCCCGCCTTCGTCTTTGGTGAGGATATAAGCTTCAGCCTCGAACTTCGTATGCGGCTGAACAGACCCGGGCTTACAAAGCACCTGACCACGCTCAACACCTTCACGGTCAATACCGCGAAGCAAGGCCCCGACGTTATCACCGGCTTCACCGCGATCAAGAAGCTTACGGAACATCTCAACACCCGTACACGTCGTTGTCGTCGTGTCGCGGATACCCACGATTTCGATGGAATCACCAACATTCAACACACCGCGCTCAATACGGCCTGTGACAACAGTACCGCGGCCTGAGATTGAGAAAACATCTTCAATTGGCATCAAAAATGCCCCGTCAACAGCGCGTTCCGGCTGCGGGATGTACTCATCAACAGCGGCCATCAATTTCTTGATAGACTCTTCGCCGATTTCAGGTGTCTTACCCTCCATCGCCGCAAGAGCGGAACCTGCGATAACCGGAATGTCATCACCCGGATAATCATAGGATGTCAGCAGATCACGGATTTCCATTTCGACGAGCTCCAAAAGCTCTTCATCATCAACTTGGTCGACCTTGTTCATGTAAACAACCATAGCCGGGATACCGACCTGACGACCGAGCAAGATATGCTCGCGTGTCTGAGGCATCGGACCGTCAGCTGCGTTCACAACCAAAATAGCGCCGTCCATTTGCGCCGCACCGGTGATCATGTTCTTAACATAGTCAGCATGGCCCGGGCAGTCGACGTGAGCGTAGTGACGGTTTTCCGTCTCATACTCAACGTGAGCTGTGGAAATGGTGATACCGCGCGCGCGCTCTTCAGGGGCGCCGTCAATCTGGTCATAATCCTGGAAATCACCGAAATACTTCGTGATCGCCGCAGTCAGCGTCGTTTTGCCGTGGTCAACGTGACCGATCGTGCCAACGTTCGCGTGCGGCTTATT
>CALFWV010000095.1 GCA_937927825.1 uncultured Caulobacterales bacterium
CGGAATAGAGGGTAGGTTTGATCCGGCGCATCGCCAAATCCAATTTTGATAAAGACCATCCAAGACAAAACAGCGGACAAGAACAGCAGTCCGGTCGTAATGACTTTGGAAAACGTCGAACTCAGGATTTGAGAGCCAAACCGCGTTCCGGCCAACCCTGCTATCATGGCGCCAATCAGCGGCGCAAAGACGATTGTGTAGATCACGGCCCTACCCCTTCATCAGGTCGATATTTTCGACCGCGATGTTGCCGCGATTGCGGAAGTAAACAACGAGAATGGCGAGACCCACAGCGGCTTCCGCAGCGGCGACCGTCAAGATAAAGAGCGCAAAAATCTGACCCGCGATCGGGTCCGCTCCCGCGACAGGTTCCATGTGGGTCGAAAAGGCCACGAAATTAATATTCACGGCCAAAAGGATAAGTTCGACACACATCAAAATGATGATGACGTTCTTTCGGTTCACGAAAATACCAAACACGCCAATGGTGAACAGGATCGCCGCAACGATGAGGTAATGGTGTAATCCGATGAGCATAGCCGTCCCCTACCCCAAACCTTGACCGGGTTCGATTTCAACCAATTCAACACCGTCTTCACGCGTTCGGGCGATTTGGTCCATCGCATTTTGTGTCCGCACGCCGGACCGCTTGCGCATTGTCAAAACAACGGCCCCAATCAAAGCAACAAGCAGCACAAGTCCAGCAGCTTCAAATGCGCCCGCATATTGTGTGTAGAGCACCTCGCCAATTGCCTCGAGGTTTGACGTCTCCGGATCGGTTGGAACAACGGTTTTGGCATCGCCCATGAAGTAGACGGCACCGACCAAAATCATCTCGGCCAGCAGGATAAAGGCGACTATCGCGCCAATCGGCATATATGTCAGAAAGCCTTGTTTCAGCTCTACAAAATCGACGTCCAGCATCATGACGACAAACAGGAACAGCACAGCCACAGCCCCCACGTAAACCATGACCAAGAGCAGCGCGAGAAACTCAGCCCCCATGAGGATAAACAGGCCAGCGGCAGAGAAAAATGTCAGAATGAGGAACATCACCGAATGCACAGGGTTGCGCGACGCCACAACCATAAAGGCCGCAGCGATGGCGGTGAACGCCAAGATATAAAATGCGATAGCAATGAGCACGATTCGAGTGTCCTAAATGCGGTTTCTGCGCCCCTAGCGGTAGGGCGCGTCCAAGGCTAGATTTTTTGCGATCTCAGTTTCCCAGCGATCACCGTTAGAGAGAAGTTTTTCTTTGTCATAATAAAGCTCTTCGCGAGTCTCGGTCGCAAATTCATAATTCGGACCTTCAACAATCGCGTCGACCGGACAGGCTTCCTGGCACAATCCGCAATAGATACATTTAACCATGTCGATATCATAGCGGGTTGTCCGGCGAGACCCATCGGTGCGAGGCTCTGACTCGATCATGATGGCCTGCGCGGGGCAGATGGCTTCGCAAAGCTTACAGGCGATGCAGCGCTCTTCGCCGGATGGATAGCGGCGCAAGGCGTGTTCGCCGCGAAAACGCGGGCTGATCGGGCCTTTTTCAAAGGGGTAATTAATCGTCACCTTCGGGCGGAAGAAATATTTCATCGCCAAAATGAAAGCGGAAATAAATTCCAAAAGGAATGCGCCGCGAATGACTTGTTTAATACGGGACATAGACTTTCTCTCTAAACCGCTTTGTCGCCGGCGAAGACAACGATGGTTGAAATCACAACCACAGCCGCCAAAGCCGTTGGGAGGAAGACTTTCCACCCCAAACGCATGAGTTGATCATAGCGGTAACGCGGGACAATGGCTTTCACCATGGCGAACATAAAGAATAAGAACGCGGTCTTTGCAAAGAACCAAAAGAATGGCGGGATAAACTGCACGCCAATGTCAATCGGGGCATGCCAACCGCCCAAGAATAAAATTGTCATCATCGCAGAAAGCAACATGATGTTCACATATTCCGCAAAGAAGAACATCAAAAACGGCGTTGAAGAATATTCCACCTGATACCCTGCAACCAGTTCAGATTCCGCTTCCGGAAGATCAAACGGCGGACGGTTCGTCTCCGCCAAGGCCGAAATAAAGAACAGCACACCCATGTAAAACATGACGGGCGCAATCAATATATTCCAGATCCCGTATCCATTTAGGAAATTAATGTGGAACATATTCCAGTTCCAAACACCCGGACCTTGCGAGTCGACTATCGTCGTGAGGTTCATGGATCCGCTGAGAAAAATCACGGTCAAAATAATGAAACCGATAGAGACTTCATAGGAGACCATTTGCGCAGCAGACCGCAGCGCGCCCATAAACGGATATTTCGAGTTGGACGCCCAACCGCCAATAATAATCCCGTAAACGCCGAGAGAACTCAGTGCCAAAACATACAGAACCCCGATATTAATATCCGAAATCACCCAGCCCGGCGCAACAGGCACAACGGCCCAAGCCGCAAAGGCCATAACCAAACCAATAATCGGCGCGAGAATGAAGAGGAATTTGTCAGATCCGGCCGGAATAACAATTTCTTTGAAGAAGAATTTCAGCGCATCCGCCATGGTTTGCAGCAAACCAAAAGCGCCAACCACATTCGGGCCCCGGCGCATTTGTACAGCTGCCCAAATTTTCCGGTCAGCCAGAACCAGCGCCGCCACGAGCAGAGCCAGAGACAAGACGAACAGCAAAACCTGTCCGGTTTTAAACGCCGTCCAAAGCAGCCAATTTCGCTCATCCGTCGCCGCGAGGGCGACGTCAGTCGTGGTTTGCATGGAGGGCATCATTCCGCAGCCTCTTTCACAGTCGCGTTCTTCTCTTCAATGACCGCTGAACATTCCGCCATCACATTGGACGCGCGGGCAATCGGGTTGGTCATGTAAAAATCTTCAATCGGGTTCTTTAACGGCGCATCAGAGAGCGCGCCTTTCGCCCCCAAAGCGGACGCATCAAAAACGGCGCGGTCCGGGGCGGTGTCCAAAGACATAAATGTCGGGTGGTCGGCCATCAGTTTCTCACGCAAGGCGTTCAAACTGTCATAGGGCAGAACGCGGTCCAGTTTCGCAGAAAGCGCCCGCAGGATCGCCCAATCCTCTTTCGCATCGCCTTTGGGTGATGTGGCACGGTCAGCCATTTGAACGCGGCCTTCCATATTCACATAAAGACCGGATTTCTCTGTGTAGGCCGCACCCGGCAGAATGACGTCAGCGACATGCGCGCCGTTGTCACCGTGGTGGCCTTGGTAAATCACGAATGCGTCTTTGAGTTTGGAGGTGTCCAGCTCATCCGCGCCCAACAGGTAAACGGTTTTGACCGCCCCTTGCTGTGCCGCATCGAGAATAGCGTCAGTGCTAAGCCCGCCTTCTCCAGGCAGGAAGCCCATATCCAGGCCGGCAACACGGGACGCCGCGCCGTGCAAAATGTTAAACCCATTATGGTCCTCGCGAACCACATTCGTAGATGCTGCCAGCTGTCCAAGCGCATTAAGCAAGGCCAATCCGGCTTCGCCGCGCAGCGCCGCAGCCCCGACAATAATGACGGGTTTTTTCGCCGCTTTGAACGTCTTTGCAAAAGCGGAATTTGAGTCTGCAAATTTCGCGACATCCGCCGCCGAAGTTCCGACATGCTCAACCGCATAGGTCAGGTCAGCGGCTTCTCCAATCAGGCCGACCTCGAGATTGCCTTCAATCCAAGTCTTACGGATGCGTGTATTGACAAGCGGCGCTTCATGGCGCGGGTTTGTTCCGACGAGCAGAATAGCATCGGCGTCTTCCAGTCCGGAGATTGTCGAATTAAATAAATATTTCGCGCGCTCGCCTCCGCCGATGAGTGACCCGTCCTGACGGCAATCCAAATGTTTGACGC
>CALFWV010000096.1 GCA_937927825.1 uncultured Caulobacterales bacterium
GAAGAGATGGGCGATGTGTTCCCAGTCAAATATACGGCGCGCGATGGTCAGAAAATTCCCGCCTTTATTACGCTGCCACCGACAATTAAAAGCCAAGCTGATCTGAAGAATTTACCTTTTATCGTCCTTCCGCACGGAGGCCCCTATGGCCGGGATGAAAAACGGTTTGACTATTTTGCTCAGTTCTTCGCCTCAAGAGGTTATGGAGTGATGCAAATGAATTTTCGCGGATCTGCTGGTTACGGGAAGTCTTTTAAGGAAGCTGGCCGGGATAATTGGTTGGTCATGCAAGAGGATGTCGAAGACGCAACGCGTTACTTGCTGAAAAAAGGATATTCGGACCCAAACCGAACGTGCATTGCGGGGTGGTCTTATGGCGGATATGCGGCGCTTATGGGGGCGGCGAAAGATAAAGACGGCTTATATGACTGCGTCATCGCAATGGCTGCGCTTACCGATATTAATGACGCAAAGAAGGACCTCGCGAAATATCGCGGTGGCAAACATGCCGCGAAGGACTTTTTCGGAGATGCGATGAAAGATCGCGACGTGCGGAAAGCCAATTCCCCTGTGCACGTGGCGGATGATATTAAAGTTCCAGTCTTCCTCGCCCATGGTGATCTTGACGTTAACGTGCAATTTGACCAATTTTTGAAAATGAAAAGGGCACTAAAGAAGGCTGGGGTCAAAACAACGTCTATGGCATTTGAAGATGAAGACCATTTTCTTAATCGACAAGAGAACCGCGAAGCCTTTTTTGTCGGGATTGACAAGTTTTTGACCGATGTAAACGGGCCATCGGAACATATGACGAAGTAGGGTCTTAATGGCCATCGGGGTCAGAATAGCACTCACGACGTCGGGGTTTTTGAAATACTCGTGGTAAAAGGTGGGTCGTGTTTAGGCTGAAATTCTGCCAAAAACTGAAGCCTATGTTTAGCCAATAATATCGCCTGATGGTGTGATTTTGAAAACATCCCTTAGAATGTTCTCTGAGAGTGCTGTGTTTGCCGGTTTATTCGCTACTAATCTGCCGGACTGCATGACCCAAATTCGGTCGGCAAAGCGCTCGGCAAGATTCAAGTCGTGCAGAGCGACGATGAGGGTTTTACCCGTGTGTGTTGAGCGTCGCAAAATATTCATCAAAGATATTTGATAATACGGGTCGAGGGCGGTTGTAGGTTCATCTGCTAACAGCAGGGCCGCGTCGGTCGCGAGCGCCCTGCTGAGATGAACGCGCATTTGTTCACCGCCTGATAGTGTACCAAATTCACGGCCGAAATAGGTCCGAGTTTCGCATGCATCTGCAGCAGCTTTGACGGCCTGATAATCGGCTTGGCTGAATTTGGATAAGGAACCTAGATATGGCGTCCGGCCTAATGCAATTATGTCTTCAACGTTTCGGTGGGTCGGGGCGGTACAGTTTTGAGCCAAATATGCCAGTTGTTTCGCACGGGCACGCGGCGTGGTCGATAGAGACGTTGTGCCGTCATGCGGAAGAAGTCCAGCTATCGCCTTAAGGAGGCTGGATTTACCAGACCCATTTGGTCCCACAAGCGCAATGAGCTGCCCTGTTTCAACTGCGGCAGATAGGTCGTCAACGACAAGTTTCTGTCCATATCGCACAGAGATATTTTTCAACTCAATCATGACTGCCGCCACGCAAGCCAAAGGAAAAAGGGGACGCCGATAAGGGACGTCACAATGCCCAGATAAAGCGGCGTGCCGGGGCCTGACGCCGCGCGAATTAGCCCGTCCGTAAGTGTAAGAAAACAAGCTCCCCCAAGAGCCGATAGCGGTATAAGCCAGGCTTCATCGGATTTTGTTAAAAAGCGGAGAATATGTGGTACGAAAAGGCCCACGAAACCGATAGCGCCCGCGACCGCAACTCCGGCCCCAATGCAAAGGGCGCAGCCCAACACAATCAGCCATTGAGTTCGAACGATCGAAATTCCTAAACTCTGCGCTGTGTCTTCTCCTAACCCGAGCACGCGTAAGGCCGGCCCAGACATGAAAAGAAGAAGGCATCCCGCCAAAGTTAGCGGGGCAGTGATAAGAACGTCTAGCTTATCCGCGTTCTTCAAAGACCCCATCAACCAATACACCAATTCAGATAACGCCCAAGGGTTTGGTGCCAAATTCATGACTAACCCTGTTATGGCGGTCGCCAACGCCCCTATGCCAATGCCCGCCAAGATAAGCCCCGATGCCCCCGGCCTACGTCTTGCGAACATCGTCATGACCAAAGCGCCTATCAGAGCAAACCCAATGGCCGCAGGTGCGATGAGGGCCGGGAAATTGAAATAAAGCGCCAGCACAGCCCCGAGTGCGGCGCAAGCCGAGAAGCCCAGTAGCCCCGGAGCGGCCAGCGGATTTCGCGTAAACCCTTGCAAAGCGGCACCAGATGCCCCGAGTCCGGCGCCCACCAGCCCGGCCAGCAAAGCGCGAGGTAATCGAATATCCTGAATAATTGTGTTTACGGGGTAGGTCGACTGCCCAGCCAATCCTGAGAGGATGTTGGAAAAGCTAATCCCCGTTGGCCCGATGAAGAGACTGAAAAAAATGGCCGCAATACAAATCAAAACCATCCAAATTGACCAAGCACGAACTTTCATTATTTTGCAATCGCTTGGCTTATTTGTTCGGCGGCATCGATTAAACCCGGCCCGGCGCAGGGCCACAGATTTCCGGGAATATCTATCCGAGGTAAAGTTTCGATTTTTAAAGCTAACGCGGCTTGACGAACACTTCGGTCATTCACCCCGGCATAATCAGAGTCCATAAAACTCGTCAGGATAATATCGGGTTGGAGGTTTATAAGTGTTTCTGTGTCGGGCGATTGCCAACCGGAATTTTCAATAATGTTAGTACCACCTGCTGCCTCAATCACGGCGTTGACAAAGGTTCCGGGACCGGCCGTTGCTCCGGATCTGTCCAGGTAAAGGAGACGCGGTGCGACTGCAGGTTTTTGAATGTTTCGTAATCGAGACTTCAAATCTTTTGACGGATCCGATGCTCCCAATCGCGCGGATAGAGTTTGGAAATTTGCCCACACCGTTTCGAAGTCTTCGCCCCAATTCAAAACAATATCGCCGGAGCCGCCGGCACTCGAAATTTGCGTCGCACCGGCCCACCTTAACCTTCGTTCCGGATCATTATCGGCTTGCGGAAGAGATCGTAACCGTTCGGGCGCGCGCGACAATGCGGAGCGGGATTGCCAAGACAAAGCGGCGAGGCGTGGTTCCAGTTCGGGCAGGGCGAGAAGGTACCCATCCGCGCACAAGGTCGTGCTCACGATTGAGTTTTCTGAGAGATTTAAATTTGGCGACCCGCAGCCGAGCAAGGCAAAGCATGTCAAATAAAAAGCCTTTACCACGCCGTTGAATTTATCCTGCATGACTAGTCTGCCGAACTAAGGTCTTCGGTCATTTCAAGAGCAGCCCGAAGCCCCGCCTGCCAGTCCGGAAGGGGGTGCTGAAATCTTCGTTCAAAACTATCTGTATCTAAAACAGAATAAGCCGGTCTTTCAGCCGCAGTCGGATAGTCAGATGTCGGGATGTCGTCGACCTTAATCCCTATCCCTTTAGCCTTGAAAATGGCTTTCGCAAATCCCGCCCAACTAACCGGTTCTCCGCCATTGGTGACATGGTAGATCGATGTTTCTATGTCAGGCTGTTGTGAAAAAACATTTGCGGATTTGAGGATAGCTAAGGCTAGATGGTGCGAAAAAGTAGGTCTGCCAATCTGATCATCCACAACAGAAATTTGATTTCCACTTTTAGCCAAATCCAGCATGGTTGTCAGAAAATTACGGCTTACCCCATCATATAACCAAGATGTTCGTAAAATTAGAGCGCGGGCACCAGATTCTAAAACGGCTAATTCTCCGTCCAATTTGGAGGCTCCATAGACGCCCAAGGGATCAGTATCATCGTCAGGTTGGTAAGGTATATCAGCCTCTCCGTCGAAAACATAATCTGTCGAGATATAGATGAAAGGAATATCGAGCTTTGCACAACACCTGGCAATAATGGCCGGGGCGGTGGCATTGACGGTATAAGCTAAATCGGGCTTTGTTTCTGCACCGTCAACATTCGTGTAGGCAGCGGCAAGAATGAGCGCATCAAGCCCAGAAGGCAAAGCTGCGATTGTCGCCTCTATTTGAGATGCGGTAAATGTCAGATCCAGCGTATCCCTGCCTAATGCGATAACCTCATGGCCTAATTCTTCTCCTTCATAAAGCAGGGCTCTCGCGAGTTGTCCTGTTTTGCCAATCACAGCAATTCGCAAGCTCACGATTTGACCTCATATTGAAAGGGGGTCTGAAAGTCTGAGAACAAACAGGCAGCTAAGTCCCGTGCTGAAATTGCAGACGGCCTATCGATACCCCACGCAATCCCCAAATCGGAATCATTCCAAAGCACGCTACCTTCATAATCCGGCGCATAAAATTCTGTACATTGGTAGCTTACGATTGTGTCGTCCTCGAGTGTTTTAAAGCCATGTAAAAAACCTGATGGAATCCAGAGCTGGCGGTCATTTTCTGCGCTCAATTCCTCCGTGACCGACTGTCCAAAACTCGGGGAGCCGAGGCGAATGTCCACAGCCACGTCAAGGATTGACCCTTTCACGCATTTGACCAATTTACCTTGGGCATATGGCGGTCCTTGAAAATGCAGACCTCTAATCGTGTGGGCCTTCAGCGACAGGGATTGGTTTTCCTGAACAAAGTTTAGCTTTGTGCCAATAGCCTCCTGAAACGCTGAGAGACGGAAGGTTTCCATGAAATATCCGCGTGAATCTATAAAGCGCTGCGGCGTCAAGCGGATCACGTCCGGAATTGAGGTGGGCTCGACCTTCATGACAAAGCCCTAACCTGCAGCGAGGTCTGGGGCAATGCGAGGCGGCATGAATTTTTAGGAATATGGCGCACCCTAGAGGATTCGAACCTCTGACCTCTGCCTTCGGAGGGCAGCGCTCTATCCAGCTGAGCTAAGGGTGCGAGCGACGCGTCCCATAGCGCTGCAATGACGCGCTGTCTAGCGGTTGAAACGGTTCATCAGACATCGCACATGTTCGTCATGAAGCGATGTTTGTTAGTTTGTGTCCTCAGTTTTATCTTAGCCGGGTGTTCACCGACCAATAGCCCGCAATCGGCGAATGATTCTGTTTCCGACCGCGTGAGGGATGCACGTGCTCGCAATGACGCCCCGGCTATATGGGTCGCGACGGATTTTGACTCGACGCTTTATCTTTACGGGACCATGCACCTTTTGCCCGAGGATTTGGTTTGGCAACGCGAGGATATGCAGCAAGCCTTTGACGAAGCCGGGACGATATTTTTTGAAGTTGATACAAGTCCAGAAAGGCAAATTGATGCAACTGTGCTTACAACCCGTCTGGGGTTGAGAGATGATGGTCAAAGATTATCTGATCAATTGGATAATTATCAACGTAACCTTTTGGAAGCGGCCGCCAATAATGGAAATCTGACGATTGCCGCTTTAGACGGTATGCAGCCTTGGTTGGCCGCCGAATATTTGACGTTCGCGGCTGCACAAAATGCCGGCCTGTCAGCAGAGTTTTCTGTTGATGAGGCCTTGAAGTCCCGCGCGGCGCGCAGTGGAAAAAACGTTGTTTTTCTGGAAAGCCTTGAGACGCAAATCCGCGCGTCAGCAGATCTACCTGATTACATTCAACTCGATATTTTGACCGAAACAATGGAGCGATTTAATTCATTGGGTAAGGATGCGACGGAGGTCGCAGAACAATGGTGCGTTGGCGGGACAAATTTCCTCACTGAAAAACTCATTAAGCCAATGCGCTCCCGTGCGCCGGAGGTGTTTAACAGCTTACTCCGTGACCGGAACCGCGCTTGGTCAACTACCCTCTCTGGTTTTATGGAAGACAGCGGAACGGGATTTGTGGCCGTCGGGACAGCCCATTTATTGGGTGAGGATAGCCTGCTCTCTGAACTGAGAGAGCAGGGGTATTCTGTGCAGCGGTATTATGCGTTCAAAGGCGAGAATGTCATTGATACGGTTGATGCCGAGATTATTCGAACGCCTTAAAAGTTGAGCTCTAATCCCGCAAATACGCCACGTCCGGGCGAGGCATATCCGACCAATTCCTGATAGTTCTCGTCCAGCAAATTCGTTCCGCGCAATGTCAGCGCAACCTCATCAGAGATATTGAACCGCGCATTTGCGCCGACCAATGTGAAGCTGTCCAATTCCACGTTCTGGAATGTTGCAAAATCCGTATCCAGTTGCTCACCATTGTGGTCAATATTCAGAGTGAGGGCGAGAGTATCCAAAGGCCTCCAAGTCGCCGTCGCACTTGCGAGGAAGTCTGGGCGGCGGATTTCTTCAATATCGTCTTGTTCAGACTCTAGGAAACTGGCGGACCCTGAAATATCAAAATTCTCACCGGACCATTGGGCGCTGAGTTCAATGCCTTGGCGTGAGCTGTCCGTTTCCAAATTTACGACCGTCGATGTGAAATCCGGATTGAACAGGGTTGTGATTTCATCTTTCAATTCCGAATGAAAGTAATCAATGCTGAGGTCTAGATTGCCGATGGCTTGCTCATAACCAATCGAAAAACCCAAGGACGTTTCGGGTTTCAAATCCGCATTTCCTGTAAAGCGCGAGGCAGGGAAAAAGCCGAAGAGTTCGATCAGCGTTGGATTTTTAACCCCCGTGCCGACAGATGCGCGAAGACGGCCATCCCAGTTAAATTCGTAGCCTGCACCCAATCGCCAAGTCGTCGCATCGTCGAATAAATCATTGATATCGTGACGTGCAGAGGCGGTCAGGGTGATATCATTGTCCGAGAAGCGATAATCCCCCGCGAAGCCATAGGTCCAGTTGTCTGGTTCAGCTCCGGGTTCTGTAAAATTAGGACGAATTTCATATTGCTCATTCTCGGCTTCCGCGAAAGCGGTGAAACTATGCGCGTCACCGAAGTCACGCTTGGCAG
>CALFWV010000097.1 GCA_937927825.1 uncultured Caulobacterales bacterium
AAAGCTCTCGGTGAAATAGCCATGTTGCGTGTGGTCCACGGACCGCCACGGGCCGAGGCGCGTATGAGAGGGGCTGTCTACAACCTGCACCAATTTATTCGGAATACCGTAATCAATATCGCTGGCCTCTTTGGGTTCGCCCTCATGGTTGAAAACACTTTCCCACGTTAACGGCATGCCGGATTCGTCAACAGCCGCCTTAAAGCGGCCAATAACGGCCGGGCGGTAATGATCTTGCTGGGTGGTTTCCTCCCGGCTCCAGATGAGTTTGACAGGATGACCAGAAATGTCGGAAAGCGCGGCGGCTTGCAGGACGTAATCGGGAATCGCACGACGCCCAAACCCGCCGCCCATAAAGGCCGTGTTGAGCGTGACATTCTCCGCATCTAATTCCATGGCCTTTGCGACAGCCATGCGCGTACCTAGCGGGTTTTGTGTCCCGCACCATATGTCGGCCTTGCCGTCACGGACCCAAGCTGTCGCGTTCATAGGCTCCATGCAGGCGTGGGCGAGATAGGGCACCATATATTCGGCCTCAATAATTTTGGCAGCGCCTTCGGCACCTTTGGCAACGTTACCCGCTTTGTGCATCGTCTTGCGTTTGCCGTTGTCGAGGCTATCAGCATATTGCGCTAAAAGCTGGTCTTGACTGAGACTGCTGGCATCGGACGTGGTGAACTCAACATCGAGCATATCAAGGGCCTGTTTGGCTTGCCAGTAGCCGTCAGCGACCACGCCAACATATGCGCCCATATTATGCACGGAAATTACGCCGGGCATGGCTTTCGCGTCCGACGCATCCAAACGCGCCACGGTTTGACCATGAACGGGTGCGGCCATGACTGTGGCATATTTCATGCCGTCTACTTTGGCATCAATCCCAAAATTCGCCGTACCGTCGACTTTGGACGGAATATCCACGCGCGGGAGGGACGCGCCCATGAGTGTGTAATCTTTGCGGGATTTCAATTTTGGATGCAGGTTGGGCGACATCTCTGACGCCGCCGCCGCGAAAGACCCATAGGTCGCACTGCGATTAGAGGCGTCGTGATAAACCTTGCTCTTGGCCGTTCTCAATGACGACACATCGACGTCCCACGCCTTGGCTGCCGCTTTCATCAGCAGCTCACGCGTCGCCGCACCCGCCGTTTGCATCGCCCCCGTGCCCGTAAAGCGAACCGAGGTTGAACCGCCTGTTATTTGCATGTCCATTTTTTTCGCAATACCCAGCATGGCACCGTTCAGCGTATCAAACACAAAACCCGGAATTTTGGCTCCACCCGTTGCGAACCCACGGACCAGCGGGAAGTTCGCATAGTCCTTCTCAGCCGGCGCTTCCATGATGTCCAGCGCGTCCCAATCTGCGTCCATTTCTTCTGCCAGCATAGCGGAAAGCGCGGTGTGAATGCCCTGCCCCATTTCGCCGTGCGGAATGATGGCTGTGATAGTGTTGTCCTCCGCGACTTTCACCCAAGCGGCGAGCAGATGCTCTCCCTCACCCGTTACATATTGTGCGAGCTCATCGGTGCGGTCTCCCGGACGAATGGCAACGCCAACAACAAGTGCGCCGCCTGCTACAAGGCCCGCGCCAATAAATCCGCGCCGGGTCCATTTCCCTTTTTTAGAGCCTTTTTTCTTTTCGTTTTTAATCTTGGTCTGTGTTGTGTCGCTCATGATTAACCTCCCATCACAGTAGAGGCTTTGGCCGCGGTTTTAATCGCGGCGCGTATTCGGTCATACATGCCGCAGCGGCAAATATTGCCCGCCATCGCTTCGTTAATGTCATCGTCGGACGGGTTTGGCGTATCGCGCAGCAACGCAACGGCGCTCATGATTTGTCCGGACTGACAATATCCGCATTGTGGGACTTGATGTTTAATCCAAGCCTCTTGGACTGCATGGAGGGTGCCATCCGCGCTCGCAATGCCTTCAATTGTCGTGATGTCAGCCCCTTCGACGTCGCCGACAAATGTGGAGCAAGACCTCACAGGCTCTCCGTCGACATGCATGGTACACGCCCCGCACATGGCGATACCGCAACCGAATTTCGTTCCGGTCAGTCCCGCCTGTTCCCGCACGGCCCAGAGGAGCGGCGTGTTTGGGTCCACATCCAAGCGGGTTGGTTGTCCATTGATTTTGAGCTGTACCATTGCGTTGTCCTCTTATCGTCCCTGGCTCAGTCATAGACCAGTTTCGGCCACATACAAAATGGCAATGGCTACGGGATGTTATTCACCGCTGAATACCGGGAACGTTTGGCTTCGGCCGTCGTTTCTTTAGCTCACTCCTCATAAGTATAGAAAGGTACCACGATGAAAATTTTGATGGTCCTCACCTCCCACGAAAAACTTGGCGACACCGGTAAAGACACAGGCTTTTGGCTCGAGGAATTCGCCGCGCCTTATTATGTCTTTAAAGACGCAGGAGCCGACATCGTCCTTGCCTCGCCCAAAGGTGGTCAACCGCCGCTGGACCCATCCAGCAATACAAAGGATGCCCAAACCGCAGCAACCGACCGGTACAAAAAAGACCCCGTTGCACAGGCACACTTGGGCAGCACGGAAAAACTCTCAAGCGTTTCCGCCGAGGACTTTGACGCTATCTTTTACCCCGGCGGTCACGGCCCCCTTTGGGATCTCGCCAATAACGCCGACAGCATCAAACTAATCGAGACCTTTGCCGCATCGGACCGCCCCGTCGCTGCCGTTTGTCATGCACCCGCTGTCTTTAAAGAGACCAAAGGCCCCGATGGCAAACCGCTTGTCAGCGACAAAACGGTAACCGGCTTTACGAACAGCGAGGAAGACGCCGTAGAGCTCACAGACGTAGTACCATTCTTGGTCGAAGACATGCTGAAAGCCAATGGCGGTAAATTTGAGCGCGGCAATGACTGGGCGTCATTTGTGGCAACAGATGGAAAACTGATCACAGGCCAAAATCCAGCGTCATCAGAGGCCGCAGCGGAAAAGCTGTTGGAGATACTCAAAGCCTAAGGGCAACAAAATCAACGCATAAAAAAACCGCGGTCGAGGCCGCGGTTTTTATTTATTCTGATGCCGCGTGATTTACGCGTCGACTGTTTCGGACGCTTCAGCGCGTTCGCGGTCGACTTTACCTTTGGCGCTTTCGTCGCGGTCAACGAATTCGATAACGGCCATTGGCGCATTATCGCCATACCGGAAGCCCGCTTTCATGATGCGGATGTAACCGCCCGGACGCTCTGCATAGCGGGGGCCGAGAACGTCGAACAACTTCTTCGCTTGCTCTTTATTGCGCATGCGAGAAATTGCGATGCGGCGGCTGTTCAAATCGCCTTTTTTCGCGAGTGTCACGAGCTTCTCTACGAATGGACGAAGTTCTTTGGCCTTTGGCAAGGTCGTAACGATTTGCTCATGCTCAACCAAGGAGCTGGACATATTTGCGAACATAGCTTTGCGGTGTGACGCAGTGCGGTTCAATTTACGATGGGCGATTTTATGGCGCATGGCTAAATCTCTTAAAGGTGTTCTTGTGGGACCGTCTCTAAGCCGGAAGGCTTAGATATGATCATCATATTTTTTGGCAAGTTCTTCGATGTTTTCCGGTGGCCAATTTGGCGCGTCCATACCGAGGTGCAGACCCATGGCAGCGAGAACTTCTTTAATTTCGTTCAGGGACTTACGGCCGAAGTTTGGCGTCCGGAGCATTTCAGCTTCAGATTTCTGGATGAGGTCACCGATGTAAACAATGTTGTCGTTCTTCAAACAGTTTGCAGAACGAACGGAAAGCTCCAGCTCGTCAACCTTACGCAGAAGCGCCGGGTTAAAGTCGAGCTCAGGCTTCTCTTCGCCGCGAGACACGTCTTCCGGATCGTCAAAGTTGACGAAAACTTGGAATTGGTCTTGCAGAATACGCGCTGCAACGGCGATGGCGTCTTCCGGCGTAACAGCTGCATTGGTCTCAATGTCGATAATGAGTTTATCATAATCGAGAACTTGACCTTCACGTGTGTCCTCAACGCGGTAAGCAACCCGTTTCACAGGGGAGTACAAAGCATCGATGGAAATCAGGCCGATTGGCGCGTCTTCCGGACGGGATGCAGATGCAGGGACATAGCCCTTACCGGAGGTGACTGTCAGTTCCATACGGATGTCAGCGCCCTCATCGGCAGTACAAATGATGTGGTCTTTATTTAAGATTTCAACGTCGGCTGTCTCTTCAATGTCCGCACCAGTGACAGGACCGGCACCTTGCTTACGCAGAAGCAGTTTCTTGGGTCCGTCAGCGTGCAGACGCACGGCAAGACCTTTAATGTTCAAGACGATGTTTGTGACATCCTCGCGGACATTTGGAATAGATGTGAATTCGTGAACGATACCATCGATTTGGACAGCGGAAACAGCTGCGCCCTGAAGGGAGGACAGCAATACGCGGCGCAATGCGTTACCAAGGGTCATACCAAAACCGCGCTCGAGCGGCTCTGCAATGATTAAAGCCTTGCGTGCAGGATCACGGCCGGGTTCGATTTCCGGGTTGATCGGACGGATAAGTTCTTGCCAGTTTTTTTCAATCACGGTGTTCGCCTTTAATTAAGCGTGTGGCGCGCCCTTCCCGAGTGAAAAGACACGCCTAAAAATATTCTTTCGGGCGAAAGCCCGAACAGGTCCAACTTTAAACGCGGCGGCGTTTTGGCGGGCGGCATCCATTATGAGGAATGGGCGTGACGTCACGAATAGTCGTGATTGTCATGCCGGCCGCTTGCAAAGCGCGAACAGCGGATTCGCGACCCGAACCCGGACCGTTCACATTGACTTCCAATGTATTCATTCCATGTTCCGCGGCCTTACGGGCCGCTTCTTCAGCCGCGACTTGCGCCGCGTAGGGTGTGGATTTACGCTAGCCTTTAAAACCCATCGCACCCGCCGAACACCATGAAACGGCATTGCCCTGGGCATCCGTAATGGTGATCATTGTGTTGTTAAATGTGGCGTTTACGTGCGCGACGCCGGAGGTGATGTTCTTCCGGTCTGCGCGGCGGACTTTGCCTGGTTCTTTAGCCATTTCAGCCTACCTTATTTCTTTTTACCGGCAATGGCCTTTGCAGGACCTTTGCGCGTGCGAGCATTTGTATGTGTACGCTGGCCGCGAACGGGAAGACCCCGGCGGTGACGCAGACCACGATAGTTACCCATATCCATCAAACGTTTGATGTTCTGGGATACTTCGCGGCGCAGATCGCCTTCGACCTGATGTTCGGCATCAATGGTCTCACGAATTTGCAGCACCTCTTGATCGGTCAAGTCGTGAACGCGGCGCTCACGCTTGATGCCTACTTTTTCACAGATTTCGGTGGCTTTCGCCGGGCCGATGCCGTGAATATAACGTAGCGCAATTTCAACGCGTTTGTTGGTCGGGATATTAACCCCAGCAATACGAGCCACGAGCGGCCTCCAATTTAATCCGGTTTCGGCTTTCACGTCGACGTTTGCTCGCCCCATAGCGAAAGGGGCGGTAGGCGAAGACGTCTGCCGCGAAAGCGGGTCCATTAGTCCTTAACACGGGCGGCGTCAACCACTCGCGCTGTTATCTTCGGAGGCTTTTGCCTCCACTTAAATCTTCGGATTATTTGCGAACGAATAGCCGTGCAAAGAACCCTTGTTTTGGCTCCCCTTTCGGAGAGGCCTGACGGTCAAGAACTTCGGATATCGAAGCCGCAACCGTTTCAATATCTGCCATGCCGTCCACCTCGGTCAGCTTCCCCTGCGCCGAATAATACGGCAGCAACGGGGCAGTATCTTTATTATATGCGTTCAGACGCACCTTAAAGGTTTCAGGATTATCATCCTTTCGTCCTTGCTCCTCAAAACGAGTCGCGATGCGTCCTAATATGGAGGCGTCCTCTACTTTGAGACGGATGACTGAGTCTACCGATTCGCCGCGCTTTTTTAAAACTGAATCTAAAGCTTCAGCCTGGCCAATGGTGCGCGGAAATCCGTCAAAGATAAAACCGGGCGCGCCCGCTTGCGCGTCGAGCTGTTCTTCAATCAATGCAATGACAATCTCATCACTGACGAGTTTGCCATTATCCATAATATCGGCAACTTTTAGGCCCAATTCTGATCCTGATGCTTTGGCAGCGCGCAACATGTCTCCTGTTGAGAGCTGCACGAGGCCTCGTTCTGACACGAGGCGTTTCGCCTGTGTGCCTTTACCCGCTGCGGGTGGACCAAAAAGAACCAGATTAAGAGCCATGTTGTTCCCTGTCCTAGGTCTTCTTATTACGGCGCATACGAGACTTCTTGATAAGCCCCTCATATTGATGCGCAATCAAGTGAGACTGAACCTGTGCAACAGAGTCGAGTGTCACGGAGACGATAATCAAAAGACTCATCCCGCCAATCAACATGGCAACAGAGGCAGGGATGTTACCCGTGCGCGCAATAAAGGCTTCCGGAACCACACATACAAAAGCCACATAGAGCGCGCCAATGAATGTAAGGCGGGACAGGACGTAAGATAGATATTCCGCTGTGCGTTGTCCCGGACGGATACCCGGCAGGAAGCCGCCGTTCTTACGCAAATTATCGGCCACATCATCGGGCTTAAAGACATAAGGCACGTAGAAGTAACAGAAGAAGATAATAAGCAGACCATAGAGAATGAGATATGTCGGTGAGCCGTACCCCAGGTAAGCCAGAACGCGGGCCATAAAGCCGGAGGACGCGCCGTCACCTGCAACAAAGATTTGG
>CALFWV010000098.1 GCA_937927825.1 uncultured Caulobacterales bacterium
TGACCCTGCACCGCCGCCGACGGTGATGGCTCCTAGATGGATTTCGCCTTCGCCGTGTCCGCTCGCATCGGCGCGGCTGTTTTTGTAAAAATCAATGCGGTGTCCACTGGCATTTGCGGGCAGATCATAGCTCACATCATATTCAGCTAGCGTTGAACCGTCCCCAGCGAAGCGCGTGATAACAGGGTAGTTTAAAAGGTCATTGGGGCCGCTATCGCTGTCTCCGCTATCATTGGCTTCCGCCCCCCTTACGCCCAATAAATCAATGCCTAAATCTGTATTTTCGACGATGAAGTTGCCAACAATACTCGCCGTACCTGTGACGGTTACGCCATTTGTGGCGCTATTGGCTATGATATTGCCACTTCCGTTATTTGCGTCCCCGATTATCCCTGTGCCTTGAACAAAGATTCCAGATGCGCCATTGCCAATGGGCGTTGTGCCATTGGCTCCGACGCCAATATAATTGCCTCTGACAGTGGCAGTCGCTCCAGTATTTATTGAAATGCCCGTGAAAGTATTTCCTGCAAAAATATTTGTTCCAATAAGGGTTCCGTCCCCAATACTTGCTGTCGTCCCTAACCCCGTGAGGGTTATGCCTGTTTGGCCGTTCGCTCGGGCACTGGTGCCGGCCGCATTTGTTCCTGCATAATTGCCCACGAAAACGGCGCTTGACGATAAGGTGTTACTAAAGACCGAGAACCCCGATTGCGTATTGGCGCTTGAGACATTCCCGGAGACAAATGCGTTTATTGTGGCGTCTAACTCAAGGCCCATGCCACCATTGCTGCGTTCTGTTGTTCCATCAATCGCGAGGCCAAAGAAATTACGATTCACCGAAATGGCATTAGAATTTAGAACATAGAGACCATCTTCTGTGTTCGCTGAAATTACATTCAAACCGGCAAGTGTTCCGTCGCCAATGCTCACATTGTCGGAATTGTCCACGAAAACACCTCTGCCGCCTGAGGAGACAGCCGAGATTCCATCTTTCCCGACGCCAATATGACTACATAAAAGGGTGAAACCGTCGGCCCCGGTTAACCGCAAGATGTCGTCACGCCCCCCAACAATTGCTACGCCCTTAACGGTTACATTGCTGGCGGTAATACTCAGAGTGTCTGCTGAGGGAGTGCCACCGGTCGGGCCGTTAATTCCAATGTTCAAAATGCGGTCACTTATGCCGCCGTTACTATTTGTGCTTGTCCCGCAATTTGCGCCGGATTGTGTGGTTCCGTCCAAGGTCAATCCAGTATCGGTAATTGTTGGCAAAACCGAGGATAAATTGATCGTGTACGAACCCGGTCCAGAAATATTAAAGCTAATCGTATCAATAACGGAGGGCGTTGCATTCGCGTCCTCTATCGCTTGCCGGAGAGACCCTGACCCTGTGTTATTTGTATTGGTGACAGTATAGGTCGCAGCCTCTGCTGTAACGCTCGCCCCCAAGCTTAATGAAAAGGCTGTCAACATTGCAGCCAAAGCCCGTTTACGCATCATTTCACCCTCGTGCCAAAGTTACGGAAGTTCGGCAGCCAACCGCCGCACAAAACTCAACGGCACATCCCAATAACAATGCAAGGTTACATCATTGTTAAACCTATGGTAGCATTTGTGATGGGCTGAGTTTGAAGTCTAAACACGGCTTAAGTGTAAGGTGAGATAAGATTCTGGAAAATTAGGATGTCAAAAATTCTTTGAGTTTTTCGCGTGATTTCGGTGGTCGCAAAGGCCCCGAACGACGCGATTACATGACCAGGAAATACCTACACTGTCCCTGTCGAACAACATGCTTAACATCGAAATGCTGTTCAATTCATCAGCGGAAAACTGTGAGAACGAGGGTGCGTTTACATATTTCTAAGAAGGACCCGCGTACCGGATTCAGATCGGAATGTGTGCCTATCCAAAAATGGAATAGGCAGCGTATATTCGTAAGAAATTCGGATATCCGCAAAAGTTCCGCCATGCTCATTTATCTTTGAAATCACGGATTTATAGGCGCCTCCGACGGGCGCCTCCAACTGGTCTTGCAAAACAGCCTCAATATCTGACTGAGACGGTTGGTTCAGCATGCGTATCTCTCGGCCGGTTAATTCCGTTGCGCGTTGGGCTTGATGTGTACTGAAAAAGAAGATTGCGACATGGAACAAGCCAAATAGCGTCATCAGAACCAAAGGCATCACCAAGGCTGCTTCAACAGCGGTAGTACCATCCTTGTTACGAATGTATCCCGCGAAAATGTTTGATCTTCGTACCACTAGTTCACAAGCCTAACGCCGGAGCCGTTCTGTGTGACGGAACGCGTACCGCGCGGTCCGCAATCATTGTTGGTCAGTGCGGAATTACCTGAAAACTCAATCTGACTCGCAATAATCTGCGTGCAATCACTATTTAAATCTGCGCCGCCGCGAAAGTCGAGTTTCTGGGTCGGAAAATACAACGCGCCCTCAAACCTAGCCCCCTGATTCCCATTAATTCTTACAGTCGTATTGGGATCGCTTGTCTCTCGGTCAGCATACATCAATATCCCTGCATATGGTCCATCAGGTTGGGCGTAAAGTTCCATTACCCCGCCATTTGTGTTTTGAAAATGGGCGCCATTCATGAAGATAATTGTGACGCCCTCGGGGGTACCGTATAATGATCCATTTGATTTGAAGAAGAAGCTCGAACCACCAAAAATCCCGTCAAAAATATACACGCCTTTTTGCGTGAATTCTAAACGCGAATTAATGCCGTAATTTTTATTCGAACAATACCGCCCTGGCGTCATTGTGATTGTCTTATTGCTTCCATATACAGGGGACTGGCAGGACATGCCCGCCACGTTCATTGGAACCGCAATGTCAGCATATGGATCTGCAATCGCGGGCTCATTGTTTTGGGGGCCATCACATCCCGATAGGACAGCCGATGTTGTGTTGGTGACCGTTCCCGTCGCAGAAATACAATCTGCACTGATAATTCCGGCACCCCCGAGTTTAAACGCCTCGTTCGCTGACGAATTCGCATGCATCGCGCAGCTTTCCATTTGAATATCAGCGGACCCGGTAACTTCTAAGGCAGCGGGATTGGTGGGATGAAGCGAAAGCGCGCAAACAGGCTGCCCACTTGCCGAGATTACGGTCGCCTCAACCGTATGAACCGCGTCCTTACGTCCGGGGAAAATATTTGACAGATAGCTTTCTTGAGCCTGCGTAATGCGCACAATCGCGCCCTCATTCCCGGCATGCGGACCGCTGACGATAGGAGTCTCAACTTCAATTTTTCCGCCCTCGGCAATATAGCCGTTTTCATAGGCATCTCCCTTGCCGGCCAATCTCGCCTTCGCACGGTTATTCGTCACTTGAAACTCAAGGGCGGCTGCTACAGCTGCCATATCGGCTGCGCTTTGAATTCGCGCATTCCGTTGCTGCAAGTGACCCGCCTCAACGGCAAGAGCCCCCATTCCAATGATAACTGGAAAACAAACGGCATAGACAATAGCCGTCGCGCCATTCTCGTCGCGTTGCCATTTCTTTAAAAAAGTTTTTACTGACATGCTTCCCTCTTGTCCTAACGCAATCGTGTGACAATTTTTTCGCGAACAGTATCTGTGCCACCTTTGAGTGAGACAGCATCATAATCGATAATGATTTCCGCAATAATTCGTGATCTATTCCCGTTTTTGCAACTTGCGGGACAAATATCGCCACTCTCTGTCACTGAAAACTGTTCACGATCATAAAAACTTTGGCGGCCAGTGAATTCATCCGAATCGTCAGGATTTTGCAACTGACCTGGATTCATGGCGGGGCAAGCACAATAGGCCTCAATATCAATTTTTTCGAGATCTAATGGTAAGCCGGATGCATCTTTGATAACGAGTTTAGCCGTCGTAATCCATTCTCCGGGTTGAACATCTCCATTCTCATTCTCAGTGCTTTTTAATCCACTAAAATCGCCCGTTGCGATTTTATCATGAAGAAAGCTCGCGCCTGAATAAGCGGCCGTATAAACCTTTTGGTGATTATAAATTGAAAACCCCAGAGACCCTGCCATCAAAGTTCCGAACAGCAGGAAAGGTGTAAGAATGGCAGTTTCCACAGCAATCGATCCTGTCTTATCAACAGAATAATTCGCAAAACAACGCTTGCTTTTTTTCATGAGCATGCGGAAAGAGTTTGAAGTCGCAGCGTTAGGAATATCCGCGCCTTTTCCTCGTTTTTCTTTATCGCTCTGATACATTTTAACCCACAATTGTTTTCAACTCGACCCAAATTTAAGCGCCACAAACAAGTTAGGCATAATCATAAGAGCGAAACATTCATTTAAATATCATGGTTAACACTTTATCGAATATCTCACCTGCGCCCCATTTCTGATGTTTAGGTCTAGCCTAAGAAAGTCCTTTGTCTGCTGTCTAATTTCACAAGACGAGTTATAATAGGACGGAAAAAATCGACGTAGGTCGAGTCAATCACCAACAAAATAAAGGTGATATCTGTAAATTACCTCTATTCAAGTGAAGGAATTTGAGACCACATGAAATTAATAAAAATTGCGTTATTTCATGATCCGTCAGTTTAATTTGGAGTTGAGCAACTAATCTCTTGAAGGCGTAAGGCTGAATTCTTTGCTCTCCGTAGTGCATTGAAATTCCCAATCTTGGTTTTCCTAAGGAGTTGCAATTGAATAGACGCGACAGTGTGCATTGTGACCCCCGTGGAGACATCTCGGTTACTATCGGCAAAACTCTGCCCCAAGGCCGGGTCCTCGATGCATCTAGAAATGGAGTTTTCGAGCGCTTTTTGATCTAGCGGAGTGAAGTTGAAACCCCTTAATCCCTCTCGCTCAGTCACGTCGATAAAATCACCCATCATTGGATATGCGGCCGGCGTTCCATAGATCGCGGCCTGATGCAGGACGCCTGAGCTGCCTGTTGTGCTGTCATAATCGAAAATCGCGAGTTTGGCTTGCGTGAAGAATGGCGCAACGTCTTCTTCTGCCACATAACCGTGGAACATGATATTTGCGTCGGCCTTATGCTCATTTTCTAAAGACTTCAGATAACCGGGAGTCGCCGGATGATCGCTACCACCTATAACCAACCTGATTTTTTGACTTTCTGTTCTAGACAAATTCAAATTTTTGATTGCGCCGATTGTCCGCTCAAGTCTCTTATAAGTTCCAAACTTTCCCATTGTGACGATTACATTTGGCCGATTAACAAGATCTGGGATTTGAATGTCGGTCGCTAATGGGAAAGACCCATGTGGGACCATGAAAGCGTTCTTGGCTTTGTATTTTTCTTTCAAAATATCCCAGAAGCTATCTAATGTGACGGTCATAAAGCCCGACATCAACATGGTTTTCGTTACAAAATAACTGGCGGCGACGACCAGTTTTTGGCGGAAAGGACTTTTTGCGAGGTTCGTTTTACTTAGATCAACGGCTTCCACCAAATTGTGCATGATCACCCCTGAAGGGATACCCGTTTTCTGAGAAACAGTCGGCGTTAGCAACCCAAGGGCCGCTGGGATTTCACTATCACCAAAAGAGGCCGTCTGAAGATTGTATAAAGCGCCCTCGACCTGAGATGTCCGAAGCGCCCGCAATATATGTATGCCGGCGCGCGGATCATTGAACCGCCAGACGCGCTTCACCTCTACCTTAGGATCCAAGTCAAGTTCTGGTGCTTCTCCTTTATATTTATCAGCAATCACAATGATTTTCTTAATGTCCGAGCGAGCGGCGAATGCGTTGACCAAATGAAGTCCGTACTCGTTCAAAGAACCAGCGCTTGGTGGAAAAGCGGTAACAATTGCAATAGTTTTCATGGTAAGTTCCTCAAGTATTTTTTAATTGGTTGGTTGGGTTGCGACAGACATCGCGTGTGATTGAAACACGAATTTCGACGGGCGGGATGAGCCATCGGCGCGAAGAAGGCCAAAGTGTCTTTGTTGGGCTTTGCGCCAAGGCCTGCGCCCCACGACATCACTGCCCACGTGTTCAAAGTCATTTAGAGTCCAGACGAACACGCCATTAGCTGCGGTTGATTGATCTAATTGGTTTTTCAAGCGGGCTGCCTGTCTGGCTTCAGCAGCGTGCGTGGAACGAAATGGAGCCCAAACAGTAGACCCTAATTCTGTGATCAAGATCGGCTTGTCACGGACCTCCGATTTTATCGACTGCAGTCGCTCCGCAAAACCTTTGACGGCTCCGTATTCATGGTAGGTCACAAAATCGACCACATCATTTAGGCCGAGAGCTGAGCTCGGGTTTGACCATCCTACAGTTACTGGAAGGTCTGGATATTGCATTTGAGTGTGACGCGCCATCACCGTTAACCAGCCTTCGACGACACTTTGACCCCAAGCTGGAAAATCCAAGTCAGCTTGATTTTTGATGTCAACGCCTAGGATGGCCGAATGCTCGGATATGTCTGCCAGCACTCGATCTATGTGATCGACGTCGCGCATCATATTCGACAATGTGTAATCCGGACGAAGATCAAATAATGTAACAAGGACCTGAACATCATTTTGGGCACAGAGTTCTAAGAACATGCGAAGCTTAGCTTTTGCTTCATCGTGTGTGGCAGCTTCATTGAAGTAGTTATGGGTTAGAAATACGCGGATAGAATTCGCACCCAGACTACTTATCGTCTCGAGGTCAGACTTAATCGCTTCGACGGGAAACTCCGTCCAAAATTCTTTCCACGATGCAGATGCAGGATAGTAATTCACGCCTACGAAATTTGTAGAAAATTTGGCATCAAACTTTCCGCGACGGTCGTTGAATTCCAAAATTTCTTCATCCAGAACTTCTGAAGTTTTCTGTACCCATCCATTTTGCGTTTGATAGAATCTAAACAATCGCGTCTCATTAGCGATCTCATCGATGGATAAATTTTCAAGTTCAGGATCAGA
>CALFWV010000099.1 GCA_937927825.1 uncultured Caulobacterales bacterium
GATAAGGCCGACCTCGAGATTGCCTTCAATCCAAGTCTTACGGATGCGTGTATTGACAATCGGCGCTTCATGGCGAGGGTTGGTCCCGACGAGCAGAATGGCATCGGCGTCTTCCAGGCCGGAAATTGTCGAATTAAATAAATATTCCGCGCGCTCGCCTCCGCCGATGAGTGACCCGTCCTGACGGCAATCCAAATGTTTGACGCCGAGCGAGTCCATCAGGTCTTTCAACGCTTTCATAGATTCCGCATCGCACAGATCGCCCGCAATCGCTGCGATTTGCGTCGGGTCGCCTTTCAGCTTTTCAGCGACAAGGCCAAGCGCCTCATCCCAATCTGCAGGACGTAGTTTACCATTTTCACGAATAAACGGACGATCCAAACGCTGACGCGCCAGCCCGTCCCAAACGAAACGTGTTTTATCAGAAATCCATTCCTCATTCACATCATCATTGGTGATAGGGAGGATACGCAGAACCGCATCGCGGCGGCTATCGACGCGGATGTTACAGCCAACGGCGTCCATGACGTCAATGGAGTCCACTTTGTCGAGTTCCCAAGGCCGCGCATTAAAGGCGTAAGGCTTGGAGGTCAGCGCGCCAACAGGGCAAAGGTCAATCACATTGCCAGACATTTCGGACGTCAGGCTTTCCTCGAGATAGGTCGTGATCTCCGCATTTTCGCCCCGGTTCACGAGGCCAATTTCTTGGACGCCCGCCACTTCGGTGATGAAACGCACACAGCGGGTGCATTGAATGCAGCGTGTCATGACAGTGCTGACCAATGGCCCCATGTGTTTATCATCAACGGCGCGCTTATTTTCTTCGAAACGGGACGCATCACGGCCATAGCCCATAGCTTGATCTTGCAAATCGCACTCGCCGCCTTGGTCACAAATCGGGCAGTCCAGCGGGTGATTGATGAGCAAAAACTCCATCACGCCTTCACGCGCTTTTTTCACGACCTCCGAATTTGTGCGAATATTTGCGGGCGTCCCGTCGCGGTTCGGGCGCATATCTTTGACTTGCAACGCACAGCTCGCTTGCGGCTTGGGCGCACCAACCCACTCGACGAGACACATGCGGCAGTTCCCAGCGACGCTAAGACGCTCATGGTAACAGAAACGGGGAATTTCCGCCCCGCCAAATTCCTCACAGGCTTGCATAAGCGTATATTCGGCAGGCACTTCATATTCAGTGCCGTCAATATTGAGTTTGCGTAGGTCGGTCATTCTACGTCCCCATTAATTTTTCCGAATGGTACAGAGAACACGTCGAAGCCCAATCTCGCTGCAATACCAATTCCAGCAAACAAACCAAACAGTCCAATTATCCAGAAAATGATATTTTCAACCAATGAGTTCACACCTAGTGAATCAATAAAATACTCAGCAAAAAGTCCTAATGGAACGATGACAATCAAACAGATCAGCAACGTAATCGCCGCGTAAGCAAACCACTTCAGCAAGTATGAAAAACCCCGAGTCATCATTCAGCCGCCGCAACGAAGACGGGTTTATCGACCCGGTAATTATCAATACGTTCTTCAATCTCGTGACGGAAGTGACGGATGAGGCCTTGGATCGGCCAAGCTGCTGCGTCGCCGAGCGCGCAAATGGTGTGACCTTCGACCTGTTTCGAAACTTCGAGCAACATATCGATTTCAGAGGTCTTGGCGTTCCCTACTACCATGCGCTCCATGACGCGCCACATCCAGCCCGTGCCTTCACGGCACGGCGTACACTGCCCGCAGCTTTCATGTTTGTAGAAATAGGACAGACGGGCAATCGCCTTCACAACGTCCGTGGATTTATCCATGACGATAACAGCCGCCGTTCCCAAACCGGATTGATGTTCACGCAGCGCGTCAAAATCCATCAGGACTGTGTCGCAAATCTCTTTCGGGAGGAGCGGCACGGAAGACCCGCCCGGAATAACGGCTTTCAGATTATCCCACCCGCCGCGCACGCCGCCCGCATGGGTTTCGAGCAGTGTTTTCAGCGGAATAGACATCGTTTCTTCGACATTACACGGCGTATTTACATGGCCGGAGATGGAGAAGACTTTGGTGCCTTTATTATTATCACGACCGAAGCTGGAGAACCAATCCGCGCCTTTGCGCAAAATGGTCGGCACAACAGCGATAGATTCGACATTATTCACCGTTGTCGGGCAACCATAGAGGCCGGCATTGGCCGGGAATGGCGGCTTGAGGCGCGGTTGACCCTTTTTGCCTTCGAGCGATTCCAGAAGCGCGGTTTCTTCGCCGCAAATATAAGCGCCCGCACCATGGGCCATATAAATGTCGAAATCCCAACCGGACCCGCAGGCATTTTTACCGACGAGACCCGCCGCATAGGCTTGGTCAATCGCGGCCTGGAGACGGTTACGCTCCAACACATATTCGCCGCGCAGATAAATGTAACAGGCGTGCGCCTGCATCGCGAAAGACGCAACGAGGCAACCCTCAATAAGGAGATGCGGATCATTGCGCATCATTTCACGGTCTTTACAGGTCCCCGGCTCCGACTCATCGGCATTGACGACGAGATAATGCGGACGATTGCCGACCTCTTTCGGCATAAATGACCATTTTAGACCCGTCGGGAACCCCGCACCACCGCGGCCGCGAAGGCCGGAGGCTTTCACCTGATCGATAATCCAGTCCCGGCCTTGGCCGAGCATAGCTGCGGTACCTTCCCAAGCGCCGCGTTGTCGCGCGCCGTCCAATTTCCAGTCATGGAAGCCGTAGAGATTTTTGAAGATCCGGTCTTCGTCTTTGAGGAGTTCAGCCATTGCTTATTCCGTCCCGGGAGTGTCTGCGGATTTCCGCTTAAAATAAAGGCGCCAGTAAATCACCGCCATAATGGCGAAGGCGGCCACAACGAACCAACGCGTCAGCCCGCCATCGACATGCGGCACTAATAATGCCGAAGCCAGCCACGTCAAAGCGGCCATGGTCATGAGAACAGCTGTAATAAGTGTAAAGGCTTTGCTCATGATGCAGCTCGCTCTTCTTCGCGCATCTCGTGACGTCCGCTGAGGCGCATCATCCAGCCAACAATGAAGAGACTCAATGGCAGAAAAGCCATTACGGCATCAAACGGATATTTTTCCGGGTTCACAAACTTAAGAAAAACTCGAAACGCCAGGAACAGTGCGACGAGTGCATAAATATATAAACCATACCGCACACGTTTTTCGGCCATTTTGTAACGGGGC
>CALFWV010000100.1 GCA_937927825.1 uncultured Caulobacterales bacterium
CAGAATTCATAGACCACAGTCAATCCGCTGAGTTTATGAATCAAGCGTCTGTATTTTTGGCAATAGCACACCTATTTGGCTTTCCACCGGTCTTTGGAACAATTTTGTATCTTAGACTGAAAGAAATTGGACGCCGCAAAAGCATTGTGGGGCTTTGCACATTCCTCTTCATATTCATTTTTATAACCTACGTGACTACGCCCAGCATTCTGGCCACGCTTTACGACGACCACATCGTTCAAGATTCTGGTGCCGTTACGCGTTTTTGGGCTGCGAGCGCGGAATGGGCCAGACAGACTGACCCTCAGACTTCAACGCCATGGACGCTAAAACAGATTTGTGATTTCATCTTAATCACGACACCTATGCACTTTCTCAACCAATGGGGTCTCTTCGCCCTGCTCTGGTTCGGCACCCTAGACCCGCGCACGCCGTCAAAGAACGGATTTACTCGGTTTATGAAACATGGATTTCAGGGGAAGACTGTGAGTAAACCGTCATGTAAGAATAGTAAACCTGCGGTTGGGTAAGCTGATTGCGTTTCACCACAGATTTTTCGACGTTTTAAAATACCGCCGTCCCTTATCTGTCACACCGTCGCGCGCGTAGCGCGCCCGGTGCATATTTCGGTGAAATTGCGGCTAAATATCTAACATCGTGTTGTAAGGTCAGCTTCACGGAATGGGCACCCGGTGTCCCTGCGGGCCACGTCGGTGTGACGTAAAATAGAAGATGTGAAATCTATATCCTCGTTTCGCAGGGCACTCGCATTGAACAAAACCCAACCCTTTCAGCCGCTTAGAACTTTCTTCAAAAGATGCATCCACACTTTGCCATTTATCCCGCATATTAAACTCGTTCTCTCAAACATGGGACAAGTAAGATATCGACTTACCGGTTTGAGGGGCTGCGTGTGAAACGGGCCTGCTATGATATGCTAGCTCGTTATCTTACGGGGATGGGAGCCTGACTTTGGGCTGTAGTGTTCGTTAGTTGAAACCGACAAGTTCAACGACGGCATGAGCGGTTTGCAAAGGGTTGAACCAGGCCGGCCCGTAAAACGTCGCAGCCGCGTGGTTTTCTTCGCGTAAAACATAGTTATTCATCTTCGGTACTCCGTCGCGGAGGCCGACCACGCGGGCCGTCCTTTACTTCGGGCGCTGCGCGCTCTTTGGCAGGTTGCCGCCCGCCAGGTTGGAATTCCTATGGGAATTTCAACTGCCCAACCTGCGTTGGGGCATATACAGGTAATCGCAGACCGCTAGATCGGCTGTGAACGAACCCGCTTGCCCTAATAAACCTCTGGCTCGCCCGGCCAGATAACAATGCGTGTTGGGATTTCGTCTTCCTCCACCAATACCTCACTTGTCACCGCGTCCTGCACGCTCATTCCGACCTCGTGGATTGTCTCGCGAGAGCCTGAGACGAGATGATGATATTCGGGTAGATCTTTTCCTTCTGCGACCAAGCGGTATGCACAGGTCTGCGGCATCCAATGAAGCTGGTCGACATTAACGGGCGTGAGCGTCACGCAATCGGGCACTAATTTCGAACGATTTTCGTAATCGCCACATCGGCAGGTGCCGGGGTTGAACAGCTTACACGCGACATCCGTGATGTAGACTTGACCTGTGTCTTCGTCTTCCAATCGGATGCAGCAGCACTTACCACAGGAGTCGCAGAGACTTTCCCACTCGGTCCGGCTCATTTCTGCCATATTTTTGGTTTTCCAAAAGGGCGCATCTGGCTTAGAGGGTACAGTCATGTGGGAGCCTTTACGGGCGAAAGGAGACGATGCCAACATATCGTGCAGACATAAATCCGGCGGAAGTGGCAGAGGCCAACCGCAAACGGACCCGCCGTATGATTGCGCTTGTCGTGGTGGCCCTGTTATCGGCGCTGGTTGCGCTCGCCTATTTTCAGACGCGGCATTACTTGCTGAAGGACCTGCCGTCCCTGCCCGATAAACGCACAATGTGGGAATTAAACCTACAGCCCAATATGACGCTGCTCGATAAAGACGGGAACCAAATTGGACATCGCGGCCCGTATATCGGAACGCCGATGAAACTGGGCCAGATGCCGAGCTATGTCGGAGATGCTTTTCTCGCTATTGAGGATGAGCGGTTTTACGAACATGCCGGGATTGACAATAAAGCCATCTTACGCGCCCTGTTCGAAAACACACGCGCCGGAGAGAAAACCCAAGGCGGCTCGACCCTGACGCAGCAATTGGTCAAGAATATCGTCCTCTCGCCGGAGAAATCCTACCGTCGGAAATTCCAAGAAGCGGTTCTCGCCCGCGACATGGAAGCGGTGCTGTCAAAGCCGGAAATCCTCGAACTTTACATCAACCGCATTCCCATGGGGCCGCGCGTGTTCGGCGTTGAAGCCGCAGCGCAGAAATATTTCGGCAAATCCGCCAGTGACATTAATCTTGCCGAAGCCGCCATGCTCGCCGGACTTCCGCAAGCCCCGTCTCGATATAACCCCGCCGAACATTATGAGCGCGCCTTGAACCGCTCCAATCTCGTCCTCAGCCGGATGTTGGCAAATGACATGATTACGGCCGAACAATTACAAGAGGCGATGGATAATCCTCCGCCTTTGGCCGAGGATGCAGAGCCACTCATCAGTGAAGATGTGATTGGGTACATCTTTGATATGGTGGCTGAGCAAGCGCCGGACCTGCTCAGCGGCGGCCAGCGAGACCTTATTGTCACGACAACAATTGATACCGAGAAGCAGATTTTAGCGCATAAATCACTCACCGATATTTTAGACAAATCAGGGGAACGCAAGAAGGTCGGGGACGGCGCGCTCGTCTCTATCGACAATCGCAGCGGCGCGATCGTCGCCCTCGTCGGTGGCCAGGATTACGGCGAATCAAAATTTAACCGAGCGGAACAAGCCAAACGGCAACCGGGGTCCAGCTTCAAGACTTTCTCATATGCCGCCGCGCTCGAAAATGGGTTCACCCCCGGCACAGTTCGGATTGATCAACCCACGGAAATTGGAAACTGGGCACCGGAAAATTACACGCGGCGATATCGCGGGCCGATGACATTGCGTGAAGCCCTCAAACTCTCGATCAACACAATCGCTGCACAAGTCACCGCGGAAGTCGGCCCCTCTCAAGTTGCAGCTCTGGCCAATCGATTTGGGATTAGGAGCGAGCTTCGGCCGGAATATTCCCTCGCTCTCGGGTCATCTGAAGTGACCTTACATGAACTGACCCATGCCTATTCCGTGTTTGCAAATGAAGGCCTGCTGCGGCCCACGCATCTGATTACTGAAATTCGAAATACCTCCGGCGCGCCGCTGTATACCCGCCGCACGGTGGCGGGACGGCGTGTTTATCCGGTGCCATATGCGCGGCAAATGACATCCATGTTGCGCGACGTGATTGATAGCGGCACAGGACATGGCGCGCGTCTCGGCAAACGTCAGGCGGGCGGCAAAACGGGGACATCGCAAGATTACCGCGACGCGTGGTTTGTCGGCTTCACGGCGCAAATGACGACAGGTGTCTGGCTTGGCAATGATGACAATACTTCTATGCGCAAGGTGACGGGCGGGCTTCTCCCCGTTGATATTTGGAAGGCCTATATGAACGGCGCACATAAAGGCCTTGGAACCGTGCCCCTCTCCGCCCCGGACCCCAATATTGAAGATGGTCGTGCCAAGGAACTGGCCGCTTTTTATGAAGCCATGAGCCTCGCCTTTATCGGCGAACGCGACGCGGCGGCGGGCGGGACATCCTCTGGCCAAAGTGCCGGACGATAGCGCTGCGCCCTAAGAAACGACCTACGCCACCCCTACACGGTGCAGAAATTCGCCGAAACCTGACTAAGACTTAATCTGAGATTTAGAGCTCCTTAAGCAAATTGCTGCCATTCAACCTTTTTGCGATAGTTGAAAATCTCTAGGTTAAGGTCATGAGAACGAAAACATGGGCGCGAGGCAGCGCCGCACTCTTGGGTCTTTTTGTAACGGCGGGCATCGCCTTTGCCGCGCCGGAACTTGGGCAGAAACCCATCGGCGCTTTTGATGACAATGACGGTACATATGCCGTTCAGACCGTGACGTCACTCGAAGCCTGCGAAGCCCTTTGCAAGGCCGACAGCCAAACTTGCCGCGGCACCGTCATCTATCAACCCGATGTGACAAAGGCCGATATGCAATGCCGCCTGAACAATGGGTTTGGGGACAAGCCCGTATTCCCGCGTGTGCCCCCTGAGGATTTGGATTTTCAGAGAGCCTTGTCCGATTTGAATGCTTACCGGGTTTCAAAGGGTTTACCCGCGCTCCAATATGATGAGCGCCTGAACCGCGCGTCCGAGGTCCATGCCCGCGATCTCGCAACCGCAGGCATTATCAGCCACACAGGTACGGATGGCTCCGGCCACGGCGACCGCGTCCAACGCCAAGGCTATTATTTCTCTATTGCCGGCGAGAATGTCGCGACGGGTCAAATGAGCTGGGATGATGCCTTTGAGGCTTGGAAGAAATCTCCCGGCCATAATGAAAATTTGTTGCGCGATGATGTCAGCGAATTTGGCCTCGCCCTCGTCTATGAACCAACAACAACCTATTCGACCTATTGGGCGATGTTGGTGGCTCACCCGCTTGACGTTCCCTATTCCGCCGACACGAAATAGACGCTACACCGCCCGTATGAGCGGGTCATCCAAAGTCGTTATTTTGGCCGATTGGGGCAACAGCTCCGGTCGGCTGTTTTGTGTTAGAGGTCGCGACTTAAATCCCGAAATCATTGCGACCCAACGGATCAGCGGGGCGAAAGATACGCAGGATTGCGAGGGCATTTTCAAGGCAGCCGTTGCGCCCTGGATCCAATCATATGACATCACAGAAGCCCTGCTTTGCGGGGCGGTCACATCCAATATCGGCTGGACCACGACGGATTATGCGCCAACCCCTGCGCGCCTGTCCAATGTTCAAACGCAGGTTCAGATGCTGGATAACGGCTTAACCTGCACATTCTTATGCGGAACATCCACCGTATCCGGGCCGCATGGGTATTTCGACACGGTTCGCGGGGAAGATGTGCAGGCCTATGGCTGGATGGCGCTGACGGGGCTTCAGGACGGTATTATCTGCGCACCTGGCACGCATACCAAATGGCTGACAATAGAGGGCGGCGCTATTACCGGCATTCTGACGGGCGTCACGGGCGAGAGTTTTGAAGTATTGAACACACACTCCATCTTAACGCGCGGCGCAGAGGTAGCGGCCTGTGACACAGCGGAGTTTATACGCGGGTTAGACGCGATGCGGCGGGTCCCTCGGCCGGCTCTCACACAGATGTTGATGTCCGTCCGCAACTTGCAACTCTCAGGCGAACTCACAGCGGCTCGGTCCGCCGACTATCTATCGGGACTACTGACCGGGGAAGATTGTATCGCCGCCTTAGATTATCTGCCGAGCGGCCCCATACACATAATCGGCGATGGCCATGCTGCGGGACGCTACAACAGGGCTTTAACGAGGATGGGCCGCGAAACGCAACGCCATGACGGGCAAGCCTGCGTCATTGCAGGCCTGCAATCCACCAGAGCCTAGAAACGCATCGCCCGGACGTCATCAATGCTTTGCTTCATGGAAGCCCGGAAAGGCTTCGGCGGATTATCGTGTTCAATCACGAAATACTCCATGCCTGACACTTCGTTCATCGCAAAATAAGTCTCGAAAGGTATATCCCCTTCGCCCACATTCACCATTAACGCTTTCACAATGGCGGCAAAATCGAGGCTGTCTCGATAAGCTTCCGGAGTGCCTTTCATATCTTTGATGTGGCAGAGTTTAAATCTTCCCGGATGGGCCCGGAACAAATTCTCGATATTGGCTCCGCTTAATTTCGCCCAGAATAGGTCCAGCTCAAAATCAAACACGTCCGGGTCTGTTTCCTGCAATAGAATATCCATCGCCGTTGTTCCGCCGCCCAAATCATCAAACTCAAAATGATGGTTGTGATAGGCCAGCCTGAACCCCGCATCTATCGCCTGACGCCCGCGCTCATTGAACATAGCGGCGTTAGCCCGATAGCCTTCGATGGTGCGTTCGCCCTCATCCGTCCACGGCATAATGAGATATTTGAGAGAAAGCGCCTCTGCGGCCTTTACAGCCTCAGAAAAATTACTCCGGATACGCGATAAATTATAGTGCGACGCAGGTGTATAAAGTCCCGCATCTGCAATTAAGGCCGCTAAATCCTCAAGACTGCGCTCCGCAAAATTACGCTCATTTACTTCAACATAGTCATATCCAAGGTCTTTAAGCATCGCCAGAGTTCCAGCCGGGTCCGGCTCAAATATCTCTCGTAATGAGTAAGTTTGAAGACCCAAGGTCTTAAGCTGCCGCGTCCCAACTTTACCGCCGCCGGCCCCGCCGCATGCCGCAAGTCCTACGGCGGCAGCGCCCGCCCCCAAAACAAATCGTCGTGACAACATCACAGCTCTCCTCTGTCAATCAAGTCGGCAGCATAATTCGCAGCGCGTGCCGAGAGCGCCATTTTCGTAGTTTCCTTGTGACCATATACGTCGTGACCCCTGTGAACAAGTTCGTCCGCTTGCGGTTGGGTAAATGACAAACCTTTCTCGTCGCGAATAGGAGTCTCACAGACACCTCCACTGTCAATGATAACACTCGATTCCCGCTTGGGTTAGGCAAGTGTTGGGCAGCTTAAAGGCATTGTTAACCATAATAACATCCTTAGGGTCGTCTCTTGTGACGAATTAACCGAAACTTTTCGACTTTTGAGTAACGTTGAAAACGAAGAATTTTTACAGCGAAAGGTCAAACCTTGGTACCTTTCTTGCTTAAAACCGTGATGACTGTACCGGAGTGTTAGACTATGACAATGATTACTAATTGGACTGATGAAATGACTTCAGTCTTCAGAAAAACTGTCTTTACATTTTCTCACGACCTCGCGGCCACTGGCCTTTTTACGGATGAGGCTCTTATCGCGCTCATAAAAAAGCATCCATCGGAACTGACTGATGTGTGTACCATGGGGCCCGTTGACGATACACGCTATCCGAATAAACTCCGAACTGGAGACTTTACGGGATGTTCTGCGGAAGAATTGTTTGAAACAGCCAAGACGGGGAAAGTATGGATAAATCTCCGAAAGGCTATGAACGTTCACCCGGAATATTCCTTAGCGCTCGATCAGATGTATGGTGATATTGCAAAGAATACTGGAAAAAAACCGTTCAATGCAAATGGCGGAATCTTAATCACATCCCCTGTTGCCAGAACGCCCTACCATTTCGATAAAACGGAAACTATTCTGTGGCATATCCGAGGACCTAAAAAGATTTTCTTTTATCCCGTTGAAGAAAAATTCATCTCAGATGAATCTTACGAGAATGCTGTCACGAATATGCTCGAAGATGACCTCCCCTATGACCCTTCATTTGATGATGATGCTATCGCAATTGACCTGCAAGAAGGTCAGGCTGTTTCATGGCCATTAAGTGCGCCTCATCGTGTCGATAATCATGGATTTTGCGTTTCAGTCACAACAGAGTTCTCATCACGGGAAAGCGGGTTGAAGAATGCAGCCATGATTGCAAATGCAACCTTGCGGAACAAGTTTGGGGCGACGCCCAGTTGGACGAAGCAATCATCGGTTAACCGGCTTAGCAAATCGCTATTGGGTGTAGCGCTGCAGAAAACCAAACTTGCTGTTAACACGAAACATACAGATTACGTGACTTTCAAGGTCGACCCAAAGGTAGACGGCGCCATCATAGATGTTGAACCTTTTGAAAGAAATTTCTAATTTTCGGCGGCCTTCACGCTAACTGATTTCCGGGCGTTTGCTTCAAACCTAAGGGTACGTGCGCATAGGTTGAACGTCACTGTGAATCCTTTGGTCGATTTGTGGTTGCTCCTGCGTTCAATGACAGACGACTGCCAGCTGCGCTCAGCAGTTTTGTCCCGATGAAGATTGAGTCAAGATTCTGTCATTAAATTTTACCCGCCGCATAAAAGTCGGCGGCATGTTTAGCCGCTTTAGCCGAAAGCGCCATGTAGGTCAGAGATGGGTTTTGGCAGGCGGAGGACGTCATGGCCGATCCGTCACTGATAAACAGGTTCGGAATGTCGTGGGTTTGCAAATATTTGTTCAGCACCGATGTCTTCGGATCCCGGCCCATACGGGCGGTCCCCATTTCGTGGATGGAATTTCCCGGACGTGAGGGCTGAACATCATAATCCTCAGAACTCCGAATATCCACTGCGCCCGCGGCCTCCAGCAGAGCGACAGCATCTTTTGAAGCTTGCTTAACGAGGTTGATTTCATTCTGCCGCATACGCGCATCAAATAATGGCAACGGCAATCCCCATTGATCTTTCTTTGTCGGATGCGGCGTGACGCGGTTGCGTTCATCCGGCAAAATCTCTCCAAATGCGCCCATGGACATATACCAGTCGCCGGGCGTTTGGTTCGACGCTTTGAAGTCTTTTCCAACCCCGGAGTTATCCCCTGACCAACCGCCCCGATGAACACCGCCTTGATATCCGTACCCTCGCACAAAGCCCTCTCCCTCTTCCGTATGATTGCGGAAGCGGGGAATGTAGAATCCATTCGGGCGTCGTCCATAAGTTGTTTTATCGGCCAGTTCCGGCGTCATCGGGATGCGGCCACTCGCCCAAGCGCCCCCAACGTGATCCATCAAGTTTCGGCCGACCATGCCCGAGCTATTGGCAAGCCCATTCGGGTTTTCCGCAGATTTTGAGTTTTGCAAGATGAGTGCGGAGGCAATTGCGGAGGCGTTTAAGAAAATTATATTTGCTGTGACCGTCTTCGTCGCCTTCGTATTGCGGTCAATAATTCGAACACCCGTCACGCGGTTTGTTTTCGCATCATGTTCCAGCTCAGCGACAATCTGATCTGTCATCAGCGTCAGATTACCTGTCCGCTCTGCGGCGGGCAGAGTTGCGGATACGGAACTGAAATAGGCGCCAAAGGAGCAACCTTTGTGGCATTTATTTCGGACCTGACAACTGCCGCGCCCCAGCGCTTGTTGCTCCGGTGTGGCGCGGCGTAGGTTTGCACATCTTCCGTGAATCATGCGGCGTGTGGGGAACGTCGCTTCGATACGATCCCGAGCCAATTCCTCGCCGCAGGTAAATTCAAAGACCGGCAAAAACTTACTGTCCGGCAAAATATCCAAACCCTCAGCCTGACCCGAAATCCCCGCAAATTCTTCTACATAATCATACCAAGGCACCAAATCTTCATAACGAATGGGCCAATCCACCCCATGACCGTCTGTTTTATTCGCTAAAATATCGATAGCCGACAACCGATAGCTTTGGCGCGCCCACATGAGAGACCGCCCGCCCACATGGTATCCACGTCGCCATGTGTAATCCGTGCCCTCAGAGGCCACATAAGGATGCTCGCTATCTTTCACCCACCAATGTTTTGTGTCCGCCGACCAGTTATAAATCGAATGCTGAATAGCGTAATGCTCTTGCTCTTCAGATTTACTCACTTTGTTCAAATTCGGATAATCCCACGGATCCATCATGTCGGTATAGTCTTCGGTCGGCTTCGTGCTTTTACCCCGCTCAATCACGCAGACCTTGAGGCCGCGCTCGCACAGCTCTTTCGCGACCCAGCCACCGGACATGCCGGAGCCCACAACGATTGCATCAAAATCGGCCATCAGAGAGCCCCCTCTTGGAGTAAATCAGCCGCATGGTTCGCCGCGCGGGCAGAGAATGCCATATAAGTCAGGGATGGGTTCTGTACGGCAGAAGATGTCATGAAGGAGCCATCCGTCACGAACAGGTTCGGAATATCATGAGATTGATTCCAGCCATTCAGCACAGATGTTTTCGGGTCGCGGCCCATGCGCGCTGTCCCCATTTCGTGTGTTCTTACCTTGAAAACGCCTGAATCCTCGCTGGGTTTCTGGGCCTCATACAATCCGTCAAACCCTGCTGCGTCCAGAATATCGAGGGCGTCCTGATGGGCGGCCTTCATAAGAGCTTTCTCGTTGGGCCCTAAAGTCAGATGAATAACCGCGATGGGTTGCCCCCATTTATCCGCCTTTGTCTTGTGCGGTCTCACAGTATTATTCGGGTTGGGAAGACACTCGCCAAAGGCATCGAGCATTATGCCCCAAGGACCGGGCGCGCGGTTCGCGGCCTTAAAACCGTCGCCAACGCCGCTCGGTGCCCCCCAGCCCTGACGCCCCGAATAGACCTGATAACCCCACCCGCGTTTATAGCTTTCTTCTTGCTTTGGATAATTCCGGTAGCGCGGGATGTAAGCCCCGATGGCGCGGCGTCCCGTAACGTAACGGTCCAAATGCCCGGGCACATGTGCACCAACTTGCGAGCCGCCAATATGGTCCATCAGATTTCGTCCAAGTTGATCCGAGCTATTTGCCAGCCCGGTTGGATAAGCTTCCGTCGCGGAGTTTTGCAAAATGAGGGTCGTTCCAATTGTTGAGGCATTTACGAATATAATCTTTGCCGTATGTGTGGAGCCAACACCTGTGATCGTATTGACAATTTCAACGCCTGTAATTCGGTTTTCAACGGGATCGTGCAGAAGTTTTGAGACCGCGCTGTTTGGGAGTAAGGTCAAATTTCCGGTACGTTCCGCGGCGGGCAGAGTCGCGGCATTTGAGCTAAAATATGCGCCGTAAGAACAGCCGTGATGGCATCTGTTTCGCGCCTGACATTGCCCTCGGCCAAGAGCGGTTTGCTCTTCTGTCGGCTGGGTCAGATGCGCGACCCGGCCCATAATCAGATGGCGATCGGGGAAGCTGGTCTTTAGTTTTTCTTTCAGGTCTAATTCTGCGCACGTGTGTTCAAAGGCGGGTTGAAAATGCTTACCATCCGGGAGCTGCGCCAAGCCGTCACGATTTCCTGCGATACCCGCAAATTTTTCTACATGATCGTACCACGGCGCGATATCGTCATAGCGGACGGGCCAATCCACGCCCTCACCGTCGGCCTTGTTCACCTCGAAATCATAGGCTGAAAGGCGGTAGCTGGCGCGTCCCCAGAGCAGCGACCGCCCCCCAACATGCGCTCCGCGACGCCATGTAAAACTCTGATTACCGAGCCGCTCGTAGGGGTGCTCCCGATCCGTCATCCAAAGATGGCGGTTGCTTTCCTTTTGGGCGTAACTGAGCCCTGTTATGGAAAAATCGCGTTTCTTTACATCATTGGAAATTCTATCAAAATGCTGCGTTTCCCAGGGGTCCAGAAAGTCGGAATAATCGCGATCGGGTTTCGTTGGCTTGCCGCGCTCCAACACGCAAACCTTTAATCCCCGCTCGCATAATTCCTTGGCGACCCAACCGCCCGAAATACCGGACCCGACGACGATGGCGTCGAAATCCGCCATTCAGGGTAAATCCCGCTCTTTCGCAATCAGAAGCGGGGTTCTACCCCCCCGTTTTCCGGCCGTTTTCCGAAGAACGCGAACCCGGGCAGGCACTAGATTTCACCGGCTTTCATGAGCTTTGCCGCGTGGTCCGCAGCGCGCGCTGAAAACGCCATATAGGTGATGGATGGGTTCTGGCACCCGGCGGAGGTCATAAAGGCCCCGTCGGTCACGAAGAGGTTCGGTACATCCCAGCTTTGATTGAATTTGTTCAGCACTGATGTCTTGGAATCGCGTCCCATTCGGGCCGTTCCCATTTCGTGAATACCCTCACCCGGCGGCGTTCCAATATCCGTTTCGGGATCAGCGCCGCTCACGTCGGTACAGCCCGCCTGGCGCAACATATCTTGACCGTCTTTCGCAGCCTGTCGCACAAGCGCGATTTCATTATCGCGATGCTTCGCGTCCAAAATAGGAACGGGGAAACCCCATTTATCGGTTTTGGTTTCATGTAACCGAACATGGTTTTCAAAATTTGGTAGGATTTCAGCAAAGCCGACCAGACCAAACATCCAATCACCGGGTTTCCTGTTCGCAGCCTTATAAGCTTCGCCAATTCCGGCAGTGTTTGAAGACCCTTGCCAGTTGGCACGCATGGCCCAGCCTTGGAAACCAAAGCCACGCACAAAGCCATTGCCTTCTTCCGTGTGGTTCCGAAAGCGCGGAATATATATTCCATTCGGACGACGCCCGTAATGATGTTTGTCTTCATTCCCGGGCATACGACCTGACGCGCGGCCACAAATAATGTGGTCCATCAAATTGCGGCCGACTTGTCCCGAACTGTTCGCCAATCCATTTGGCATAGAGTCAGATTTGGAATTCAGCAAAATCATAGCCGTCGGAATAGTCGACGCGTTCAAGAAAACGGTGCGAGCTGTGATGGACACGCCCTCATTTGTCTGTGTGTTGACGCCTTTGATTCCCGTGACGCGTTTTGTCTCCGGGTCATAATCCAGCTCATGAACAGCCAAATCATGTATCATGGTTAGATTGCCAGTACGTTTCGCCGCCGGCAAAGTCGCAGAAGTAGAACTGAAATAGGCGCCGTAAGAACACCCACGGAAGCAATGATTTCTGGCTTGGCATTTACCGCGTCCCAAAGCGATTTGCTCGGCCGTCGGTTCTGTCAAATTTGCAACACGTCCGGGAATAACTTTACGCCCGGGGAATTTGGACTCGACCTGTTTCTTAAAGTCGATTTCAGCACATGTCAGATCATGTGGTTTCTGAAAGATGCCATCCGGAATAATGTCCAAACCCTCCATAGAGCCCGAGATACCCGCAAAACGCTCGACATGATCATACCAGGGTTTGATGTCAGCATATCGCACGGGCCAATCAACTCCGTGGCCGTCTTTTTTATTCGCCTCAAAATCAATTTCGGAGAAACGATATGTCTGCCGTCCCCACATGATAGACCGTCCGCCCGTATGATGGCCTCTGCGCCATTTGTAGCGTTGGCCTTCGGGAACAATGTAGGGATGCTCGTTATCTTTCACCCAAAATTGTTTCGTATAATTATGAAAGGCATAGACTTCACTTTGGATTGGATACTCAGATTTGGTCTGCTCGCTTTTCCAATTCAGATGCTCATGTTCCCATGGCTCTTGAAAATCGGTGAAATCTTTCTCCGGTACAATTTCTCGCCCGCGTTCAATCACACAAACCTTAAACCCGCGTTCGCACATTTCTTTCGCGACCCAGCCACCGGACATGCCGGAACCAATAACTATAACGTCAAAATCAGCCATTAGGTCGCCCACGTCTTAGGAAATTCGGAAAGAGGGACACAGCCGCGCCATTCGCCGGGGACGGCTTCATAGGCCAGTTCCTCGGTCGCGCCGGGTTCACTCATGTAATAGGCGGTGGCGATGGTAGACTTCATGCTTTTGTAGAAGTCGTCAAAGCCGGCTTCGCCGTAAGCTTTCGCATCATACTTGCCCAGTAGGTTAGCTTGCTGAGACGGTGTCATCTTCGCAAAAGCTTGACCGCCGGATTTAAGGAAATGCTGTTCCAAATTATCGAGCCCAGCGCGCCAATAGGTCCGATAATTATCGTCGCCCCATTCCGTGAAGAGGGATTGGATAACGGCCGGGACGCCAGCTTCTACAGCGCCGGCCGTATCCGTCTTCGGAATAATCGTTTGAGCCATAGCAGAAATCAGCGCCATCTCGGACGCCGAGAGCTTTGGCGAAGCGGAGAGCTTTTTCGCACTCCCTTCGGATTTACCTTCACCGACACAGGCCGCTAATGCGCCCGCCGCCGAGAGAGCCAAGAGCGATTTTAAGGCATCGCGCCTTTGCAGCATCATAAAATCAGTCATGAGCGACCTCCTTAGCGAATGTTTTTCGCATGGCGAAAAGAACGGCGAAAACAACCGTTAGAACAATCGGGAAAATCAAAATTTTACCCAAAGTATCTTGTCCCGCGGCCAGCGTGACGGCATTGCCGTCCAATCCCGCAGCCTCTGCTTTGGCCGTGGCCGTATCGATCCAACGTCCAATTACGGGCGTCCATGCGGACAAACCGAGCATGCCGGCCCCGCCTACAATGGACATCCCTAGCGCACCCGTTTTCGGTAAATATTCAGCGACAAACCCTATCATTGTCGGCCAGAAATAGCAGACTCCAATCGCGAACACGATGGCCGCGATATATGTCATTCCGCCTGTTGCAATCGAGAGCAAGAATACACCCAAAGTCGTCACAACTGCGGAGAACAGCAGCACTCCAATTGGGTTCAGGGCGTGAACGAGTGGACCCGCAAAATAACGACCAACGGCCATGAGACCGGTCACGATTGCCAAAATAATAAGCGGATTAGCACCAGAGCTTTCTAAGAGAGACCCAACCCACTGCTGCGTCCCTAATTCGGTTGTCGCGGTAATCGTCATCAATATCGCCATAACGATAAATAAAGGCGTCAGCATTGCCGCAAAGTTCTTACCTGTATCTGTCTCGTCCGATTTATCGAGCGTAACGTCTGGGAACTTTGTCGTGAAAATCATCCACCCATAAATGAGCGTTGGAATAATCATAATCGCGATCTCCAACTGCCAAGTCGGTCGGCCTGACCCACCGAATATGGACTTAATGGCAAGCGCCGCCAAAGAGCCAACAACAATCCCTCCAGGGAACCAGACATGGAACTTATTCAGCATGGTTGTTTTGTTGTTCGAATACATGGTCGCGATCATCGGGTTACAGGCGGCCTCTACGGCGCCGTTCGCAAAACCAACGAGGAAGGTCGATATAATTAAACCCCAGAACCCCCCTGCAAAAATAGTCAGAGTCAACCCCAAGAGATGGCCCAAAAAGGCGATGATCATAATCAAGCGCGGGCCAACCGAATTGTAAATTAACCCGCCAATCACTGTCGCCGCCGGGAAACCGACAAACGCCATCGCTGCGGTCCACCCGAGTTGCTCCTTCGTAAGCGCGAACTCTGCGCCAAGATCGTTCAGCATCCCGGCTCTAATCGCGAATGTCATCGCCGTCACGCAGAGCGCAACGCAACTCAAAACAAACAAACGTCTTGCGGGTAAATCGGCCGCTTGACCCTCCGCTGTTACTGCTACCATGATATTCCCCTTTTTATGCTGCAGGTTTTCCTGTCAGCGAATGTGTTTTAAGCCAAACCTAACATACGGCGGTTACTTTCGCTATCGGCTTCTCCGCCCGCGAAATCGTCAAAGGCTTTGTCTGTGACGCGAATAATGTGATCCTTGACGAATTGAGCCCCTTCGCGCGCGCCGTCTTGATTATGTTTCAACGCACATTCCCACTCGACCACGGCCCAGCCGTCAAAATCATTGGCGGCCATTTTCGAGAAAATCGCTTTGAAATCAATCTGTCCGTCGCCGAGACTGCGGAAGCGGCCCGGACGGTCCACCCAGCTCTGATAGCCACCGTAAATACCGGATCGCCCGTTAGGACGGAACTCGGCGTCTTTCACATGAAACATGCGAATGCGGTCTTTGTAGATATCGATGAAGTCGAGATAATCGAGCTGCTGCAAAATGAAATGCGAAGGATCATAAAGAATATTACAGCGCGGATGATTGTCGACCTGCTCTAGGAACATTTCGAATGTTATACCGTCGTGAATGTCTTCACCCGGGTGAATCTCATAACAGACATCCACGCCCTCATCTTCATAATGGTCCAAAATCGGACGCCAGCGGCGGGCCAGTTCAGCAAAGCCCTCTTCAACCAAGCCCGCAGGCCGCTGCGGCCACGGATACATAAAGGGCCAAACCAGCGCCCCGGGGAAACTCACGCTGCGGTCAAGGCCGAGGCGGCGCGAGGCGGTTGCGGCATATTTAACTTGCTGGACAGCCCATTCCTGACGGTCCGCTGGTTTTCCGTGCAGATGTTTTGGCGCGAAGGCGTCAAAGGCTTCGTCATAAGCAGGATGCACAGCGACGAGTTGCCCTTGAATATGCGTCGATAACTCTGTGATTTCCAAACCACATTCAGCAATACGGCCCTTAAGATCATCGGCGTAAGTTTGGCTTTCCGCGCACTGCTTTAGGTCCATAACAACTGGATTGTCTGACGGCAATTGCACGCCCTCATAGCCTGCTTCTTTCATGAATTTGCAAGCATTTTCCAAAGTATCAAACGGCGCATCGCCCATGAATTGCGCGAGGAAAATCCCGGGTCCTTTGAGGGTCTTCATGACTCAATCTCCGTCCATTCAGAATTATTATTTGAGGATTTCAGCAAGGCATCAACAAAAGCCATCCCCCGTACAGCGCCGTCAATACCCGTGGTTACGCCGCCCTCACTGCGGAGCGCTTTGGCAAAGTCACGATAAACATTTGCGAAAGCTTCCAAATAACCTTCGGGGTGACCCGCTGGTGTCCGGAACCCGCCTTGAGCGCCTTCGGATAAGTAGCCTTGAGAGGCGCGTAAGATTTCGGTTGGGCGATCTAAATGTGTTCGGATCAGGGTGTTCGGCTCTTCTTGCCGCCATTCCAGACCTCCGGTTTCGCCGTACACCCGAATCGACAAACTATTTTCGTTTCCGACGCAAACCTGGCTCGCCGAGAGCGTTCCTTTTACACCGTCTTCCATCCGGAAGAGCGCAGAGCCATCATCATCCAAACGGCGACCGTCGACAAAAATAGACAAGTCGGCAGCGAGATGCGTCATGCGCTTACCCGTTACAAATTCCGCGAGGTTATGGGCATGGGTCCCAATGTCCCCCATGCAGCCGGAGCCGCCGGATCGAGCGGGATCTGTTCGCCAGTCAGCCTGTTTATTATCGACTTCTGTCGCCAGCCACCCTTGGATATATTCAACGAAAACTTTGCGCACCTTCCCGATACCACCGGCGTCAACAATGGCGCGGGCCTCCCCGACCAACGGGTAGCCCAAATAGGTATGGGTCAGGCCATAGGCGAGAGTAGGACTCTTTGCCACAATCTCCCGAAGCGCTTTCGCCTCATCTAAATTCAGTGTTGCAGGTTTGTCAGACAAGACATGGAACCCCGCCTCAAGCGCTGCCTTGGCAACAGGAAAATGGACGTGGTTCGGGGTTACAATCGCAACGAATTCCATCCGCTCAGATTCGGGAAGCGCCGCCTCCGCCTGCATCATCGTGTTGTAATCGGAATAACACCGGCTGGCGCTCAAGCCGAGCGATTGACCCGTGCGCGCCGTATTTTCTGCATCACGGGAAAACGCGCCGCAGACAAGCTCAATTTCACCGTCCAAACGGGCGGCCCAGCGATGAACTTCACCAATAAAGGCCCCCTCACCCCCGCCAACCATTCCCATCCGAACAGGATTAGCCGGAGTTGGAACCGATGAAGATGTCGTGGAGCTCATATGCTCATCCCTTATCACCGTCGGATTTTTCCGATCTTAGCAAAATTTCGTGACGTCCCAGTTCAAGTGACAACGCTGTCATTAGATAGACGACGTAAAGGACCTGATGTCAAGCCCGACAGTCGCAAAACCCCAAGTCCCGACGGTGCCTGTTGCTTGCCAAAGACCAGAGGACCTCCTACGCTCTCGCTATGAAACACGACTTAAAGCTCTTCATTATCTTACCCGCCATAGCCGTACTCAGTGCTTGCGCATCCACCCCTGACCCGGCGGAAGTCTGTTCGGCGGAATGGATTGCACCACGGGCGGACAAAGCCGTGAGTAAAATAGAAAAGCGCGCAGGCTCTTCGATTAAAAACCTCAGCAAAGCCTCGGAGTCATGGGTAAAAGGCAAAACGCCGAACTTTGTCCAGATGCTGGCTTTGCGCAACTCCCTAAACAAATTGAAGAAGGAACTTTCCAATGGGCAGGGTATTCGCGATCTGCGAACCGTTGCGAAAACGTGTAATGACCCGGATCTTATCAAAAGTTCCATGCGCGACTTAATTGAACGGCAAGGCGTTTCAGACGACCTCCTCAAATGGATGGAAAATAATCCGCTTTTTGAGAGTGTTATGGCCAGCATTTTAGACCCCAAACCGGAATTATCCAACCGATAGCGCGGCTTGACGATTGCGCACGCGAAACCTAAATCTCGGCCATGTCTTACCGCGTTGCTGCTCTTTATAAATTTACGGTCCTGCCCGATTACGTTCGCCTGCGCGAGCCCCTCCAAAACCTGTGCGATTTATTGTCGGTAAAAGGGACGTTGTTGCTGGCCGGCGAAGGTCTGAACGGGACGATTGCCGGAACAGAGTCTGCAATAGGAGACGTCATTGACTTTTTACGGTCTGACCCGCGTTTGAAGGATGTGGACGTCAAATTTTCAACAGCGGAAGAGATGCCGTTTTATCGAATGAAAGTCCGCCTGAAACGAGAAATTGTAACGATGGGCGTTGACGGCGTAGACCCAAATAAAACGGTTGGAACCTATGTTGACCCCGCCGACTGGAACGCGCTTATCAGTGACCCGGACACCATCTTAATCGACACACGCAATGATTATGAGGTCGGCATCGGAACGTTCAAAGGTGCGGTCAATCCAAAAACAAAGACGTTTCGGGAGTTTCCGGACTGGGTCGAAGCCAATCGCGACGCAATCAACAAGCCCAAAGTGGCGATGTTTTGCACCGGCGGTATTCGCTGTGAAAAGGCATCATCTTTCATGTTGGAAAATGGATTTGACGATGTGTATCACCTCAAAGGCGGCATCTTAAAATATCTTGAAACACAAGCTGAGGCGCAAAGCCTTTGGGAAGGAGATTGTTTTGTCTTTGACCAGCGGGTTGCCGTCAGCCACGGCTTGAAGGAGTCGGACTATGATCAATGTTTCGCCTGCCGTCGTCCCATCACCGAGGATGAGAAACAACGTCCCGAATATGAAAAGGGCGTCTCGTGCCATCAGTGCCACGCAGAGATGAGCGATACACAAAAGGCCGCCTTTGCGGAACGGCAGAAACAAATTCAGCTTGCGAAAACGCGCGGAGACGCGCATCTGGGGCGCCAGGCGGATTAATGTCCAACATTCTCTATAGTTTCAGGCGATGTCCCTATGCCATGCGCGCGCGGATGGCTCTATCTCTCGCCGAAGCAGAGTATGAACATCGCGAAATTCTGTTGCGAGACAAACCCAGTCACATGTTGCAGCTGTCGCCTAAAGGCTCCGTGCCCGTCTTCATCACTGGCGATAAAGTTATAGATGAGAGTTTGGACATCATGCGTTGGGCCTTGCCCGATGTGAAATTTGATATGGACATCATCCGGATGATTGACGGTCCGTTCAAACATCATTTGGACAGATATAAATATGCCTCTCGCTACGACCCGAACCTCAAGCGTGGCAATGTCGATCTGTCCCACCGCTCTAGCGCCGTTGAAGCGCTTAATCTTATTGAAGAGAAATTGAACGGTGGCCCTTTTTTGCATGGCGCAACGACGGGCCCCACCGATATGGCAACCTTCCCTTTTGTCCGCCAATTCGCGGCTGTCGAGCCGGAATGGTGGTCCAGCTGCGACGATTTGATGTCGACACAGGATTGGCTCGCGCGGTGTTTAGCGTCGGATATTTTCAGCGCGGTAATGCAGAAGTTTCCGATTTGGTCGCCGGAAAATTAGCCCTGCCACGATTTCGCCCCAATTCGCGCGCAACGCCCCCACATGTGGGCAGGTTGTAAAATAGCGCTTTCATTGGCCGGACTGCTTATCCTTACGGCACAGCAGGTCTTTGCACAGAACGCGTCGAACAAACCCGCTGTCAATTTTTCAACAGATTCGCTGTCTGCAATCGGGCTGCCCGTTCCAAACTTAACGCCCATCGAAACCACTGTGTCGACAACCGGACTGCCTGTTAAGGTGATACATGAAGGCCCCGCGCTCACTGGAAACTTTCAACTGGTGATTACGGTTTCCAAACGCACGACGTCCCAAACCTCCACCCCCCTGCGCGCAATTTCAGAAACAACGCTCCACCTAGAGCATTTGGACGCAGAAACAGACGCCGTAATGACCTTGCCAAAAGACCTGAATGGCCTGCAAGTTAAAGCCGTTATTCGGGACGAAAATCAGAATCTTCTGTTGGAGACCCCTCACCCAATCCCAATCGTTTCGAATAAATTACGCCTCCTAAAACTTGCTCGGCCAAGCCCGACAGACATCGAGTCAAACCCTGTTCCGACCCTCACGGGAGTCGAATTGATAAGGGGAAAAATCACTTTTTCCGACACGTCCCCTCTTCCCGTTGGCTCTGTCCTTCATGTTCAACTGCTTGAGAATGCACTCGCGGGCGGATTATCGATGCAGTTGGCCGCGCAAGACACCCGCCCCGCAATTCTCGAAAACGGCGCTGTGCCATTCACCTTAGAGCGGAGCCTTTGGGACAGGCGTGACCATATAGATCTCGCTTTCAAAGCGTGGGTGACGGATGTGATGGGCCGGAAAATTTACGTAATGAGCAAAGCTGTCAGTTATAATGGCCCTGAAATCATCTATTCCCTGCGCCTTGACGGGTTGCGGCAAGGGCGAGACACAAAGCGAGGCCGAACCCTCAACCCCGACCTAATGGCGCAGACGCTTGTGCAAGGCGACGTCGAATTCGACCCCGTAAAGGGCATCCCGGGACAGGCTCGTCTGCAAGTCAAACTCCGTCAGGATCGCGGCCATTATAATGTAAATCCTATCCTTGCAGAGCAAACACTTATTCTACGCGGTATGGAAACGCGAATAGCGTTTGCGCTGACTACGGACAGCACACACTTCGACCCTTATGCGCCCGCCCCCTTCCTTTCCGTTGATTTGGTCGACAGTGTAGGACGTATTTATTACACAAGCGGAGAGATTCGTGCTCGAGAAGGCCGCAATAGCATCCGGCTTTTTCCCCGCTAACTGTGTGTATTCAAGGTATATTTGCGAATAACTCATCCAATTGTCGGTTATCAACACACCTGTCTTATCTGGGGCTTGCGGGAATCAAGAATGGTCATAGCTTACCGTTAAGAGTTGAAATGATTCACCGGGATTACATGTCTTACGCAGACCAACGTCACATTCGGCCCAGCCCTACCCTCTCCGGAGCTATTGGCCTGCGGCAAAACCCGTTAGAGGTTTTCACCCGCATTTGTGTTGCGGAAGGATATGATCACGACCGCGTTGATATTAATGAGCTACAAATCAGCCTGCCCGGCCTTTGGTGTGAGCATGATGTGTCATTGACTTGGAATGCTGCGAATGAACAAGTCCAGGTTTTCTTACTGTTTGAAGGGAAAATGCCGGGCGGGAGATCAGATGACATTTGTCGTTTGATGAGTTTGTTAAATGAACGCTTAACCTCAGGACATTTCGATTATTGGGATAAAAACAGATGTTTAGTTTATCGAGATTCGGCCTCATTTCGCGGCGGGGCGAAACTCAGCACCGAACAAGGTCTCGACATGTTGGCACATGCTTTGGACGCGGCGGAACGGGGTTATCCGGCGTGCCAATATGTAATCTGGGCCGGGAAATCACCTGAGGACGCTTTAACCAGTGCTTTAGTTGATTTAGCAGCACAACCGTAATGGCTGTCACTCACCTTCTTGTCGGCGCCGGAAAAATGGGCGGCGCCTTGCTCAGCGGCTGGTTAGAGGCTGGAATTGTAACGCCTCGAAAACTTTCGATTTTTGACCCTGCGCCCGGGTCTCAGGCTGTCTTTGCGATAGAGCGGGGCGCGAAACATATTACGCGTTTTCAAGACATACCGAAGTCAGTCCAAACCGTTGTGCTCGCGGTGAAACCACAGATGTTTAGTCGGGTCGGACCGGAACTCGCCGCAGCCCTTGCGCCAAACGCTATGGTTTTGTCTATTCTCGCCGGAACCAGCTTGAGACGGTTAGATGACGCCTTTGACGGTCGAATTGTTATCCGCGCCATGCCCAATACCCCGGCCGCTATCGGCGCAGGAATTAGTGCGATTTACGTTGACCCAAATATCGCGCCGGAAAAAATCAATGCCGCCGAAACCCTCTTAAAACCCGGTGGCGACGTCGTAAGAGTTGAGAGTGAAGCGGCGTTAAACGCCGTCACAGCCGTTTCCGGGTCAGGTCCCGCCTATCTGTTCCATCTCGTCGAAGCCTTGGAGGCCGGAGCGCGAGACCTCGGTCTCCCTCAAGATGTTGCAGAAAAACTCGCGCGGGAAACAATTATCGGATCTGCAAAATTACTGAGTTCCACGGGTGAAAGTCCCGAAACGCTGCGGAAAAACGTGACATCGCCGAATGGAACAACACAGGCCGCACTCGATGTCCTGATGGGTGAAGATGGTGGTTTATCGCGTATGATGATTGCAACAGTCAGGGCCGCCTTCGCACGAGCCAAAGAACTTGGAAATTAGAGCGGTAGCCGCAGAGTCGCCTTCAATCCCCCGAGGTCACTATCCGACAATAAAATTGTCCCGCCGTGAAGCTGGGCAATATCTTGGGAAATAGACAGACCCAAGCCAACACCTTCAATGTTCTGATTTCGGGCCTCGTCAAGACGTTGAAACGCTCTAAAAACAGTCTGCCTTTGTTCTTCAGGAATTCCGGGCCCATCGTCTTCGACAGCGATGAAAATAAACTCAGAGGTTTGCTCAATCTGGAGCCGGCAAATGTTTCCATATTTCAGCGCATTACTGATTAAATTCCCCAAGCAGCGCTTTAGCATCAAAGGGCGAATTGAAACGTCTCTATCTGTAAAGGGAACAATAGTAATCGAACGACCCTTAACGACTTGGGCAATAAAATCAGCGAGCTGCACCGTCTGGGGCTTTTCTTTGCCCATTCCCCGCGCAAAATCGAGATAGCCCGTCAACATAGCGTCCATTTCGTCGACATCACGCCGCGCGGCGCGCGTATCTTCCGTATCGTCTTGCATCGCGAGTTGAAGTTTCAAGCGTGTCAGCGGCGTCCGTAAGTCATGCGAAACGCCGGCAAGCATAAGTGTCCGTTGTTCCAAATGACGGCGCAACCTCCGGCGCATCTTCAGGAAACTTTGACCTGCCATCCGAACTTCGGATGCGCCCCGGGGTTTAAATCCGGAAATATCCTGTCCCTTACCAAAAGCTGCCGCGGCATCAGCTAATTCACGAATTGGGTCTGACTGCCGACGAATGAATAAGATCGAGATGAGCGACAACACCACGGTTGTTGTGATGAGCCAGAAAATAAAAACATATCCTGTAGGCGCAAAAACCCGTTCTCTGGCCGCGATGAATCGCAAAACACCCTCATCGACCTGCACCCGTATATCGATATGATTAGGATATCGCGTCGTGTCGAACCAGAATGGCAACTCAACGGCCTCCGTAAGACTTTTACGTAAGGTCTTGTCTAAATTGGAAAAAAAGGACCGTCTTGGCGCTGATGGCAAGGTATCACCTGAACGTAGTACTACAGATAATTCCATATCAGGCCGCAGCAACGCATCTAATTTCATCGCCGTTTCGTCGGTTGGATCTTCTCGAAACAAGTGGGTAGCAACGGCAACATCAGCGGCAACTGAGTCTGATAAACTCGACGTCACGCGGGCCCAGTGCGCATTAAAAAAGAACCACGCCACAAACATCTGCATGATAACAATTGGCAAAATAATAATCAGAAACGCGCGCCAAAATATCGACTTTGGCAGTATGTTTCTGAGAGAGAGCATACCCTAGCTAAACAGCATCAGAGACAAGGCGGTAGCCTTCGCCTCGCACAGTAAGAAGATATTGCGGCTCTGACGTGTCGTCTTCCAATTTCCGGCGGAGTCGCGTCATTTGCACATCTACAGCGCGCTCGGATTGAGCCTTGATGTTTTCGGATAAAATATACCGAGACACGACAGCACCAGCTTGCCCCGCCAAAAGTGACAACAAGGTTTGCTCTCCGGTGGTTAGTTTCATTTGCTTTCCATTTTTGCGCAGAATACCTTTGTTTAAATCAAAAGCGTAAGGACCAAACACAACTTTATCTGCCATAGGGTTCTTTCCCGTTCGGCGAAAAATATTGTCGATGCGCAGCAACAGCTCTTCCGGTTCAAAGGGTTTAGGCAAATAATCATCCGCACCGGAGCGTAATCCAGCGATACGTTGATCCGCTTCTCCCAAAGCCGTTAACAAAATTATCGGAACGTCGTGATGCTCCCTCAAAGACCGCGTCAATGACAACCCGTCTTCCCCCGGCATCATGATATCAACAATCAAAAGATCATATTTCAGGCCTTGCATTTTCGCCCGCGCCTGCTCTGCACCATTTGCTGCGCTGGCACGATAACCTTGCTTGGTCAGATAGCGCGACAAAAGCTCACGTATACGGTCATCATCATCGATAATGAGGATATGCGTGTCGGCCCGGTCTAAATAAGTCGTGCTCATAGATAATCAGTCCTGTTTGACAGCAATTTTTGCAATGACTTTTCCGCAGTAAAATATAAATGACGTGTAACAGAGGTGTTGGCAAGATGTCGGCACTTCACCGCTGGAGTCAAAAGGGAAACATCATGATTGAAAAAGCCTATCATGACCGCGATGGAAAAATCTGGCTGGACGGAGACTTTGTCGACTGGCGTGAGACCAAAATTCATGTGCTGACTCACTCTCTGCATTATGGGTCCTGCGTTTTTGAAGGGAATCGTGCCTATGAAGGAAAAATCTTTCGATTAACCGACCACAGCAAGCGGCTGATGAATTCAGCAAACCTTTTGGGATATGAAATTCCTTACTCGCTGGAACAAATTGATCAGGCTTGCCTGAATACACTTGCCGAAACGGGTCTGAAAGACGCTTACTTGCGGCCCTTCGCTTGGCGTGGGTCCAACATGATGGGCGTAGCGTCGAAGAACAACCAAATCCATTTCGGCGTCGCCGCATGGCATTGGGGTAGTTATTTTGAAGACAAAATGAAAGGCATCCGTCTTTGCATCTCTGATTGGATACGTCCCGACCCACGTTCAGCCCCCTGCAAATCCAAAGCGGCGGGCCTCTATATGATTTGTACATTAGCCAAAGACAAAGCCCAAGCGACGGGCTGGGACGATGCGCTCATGTTTGATTTCAAAGGCCGTGTGGCGGAGTGTACTGGGGCGCACATTTTCTTTGTCCGGAACGGTGAAATTCACACGCCCACGAATGATATTCTTCTCGAAGGTATCACGCACGACTCTGTCATCCGACTGGCGGAAAAGCGCGGTTACAAAGTCCATAAGCGGGACATTCATCCGTCAGAGATGCCGCATTTTGACGAGTGTTTTGTTGTGGGCACCGCTGC
>CALFWV010000101.1 GCA_937927825.1 uncultured Caulobacterales bacterium
TGCTAAACTTCATTCACCGAGTAAGCGAAATTTTGCTCCCGTCATCTCTTCTACAGACAGATGATGAAGTTATAATCAAAGCCACTTATGAGCTAAAATAAGACCGGACCTTCTATTCGGGCAATTGTTAAACACGAAAAAGCACCATTTCGGGGCTTTTTTTTGGTGTTGAATGTTATGTTGTTAATTTCCGTATTGTCTCCGAGGAGGGCCTCAGTCGAGGTAATGAGAAGTGAGTTTTGAGTCTGCTGTCCGAACTAAAATGTTCGACTTTGGAATTGAGGTTGGTTGAGGTTAGGGTTTTGGTGTGCACACCTCCTTTTATCATGCCGTCCACGCTCACCGATATTTTGTTTGTTTCTCAGAATTCCGCTCTTCCGGCTGGATGCTGTCCGGGGTGCCTAACTCCAAGTTCACACATTGCGCCGTTCGTAACGCTTTTGGCCTGAGCTTGGATGACGACTTCTAAAGTTCTGCCGATAAAGCGTGAATGACGCCGCGTATTTCGGCTAGCCCTTTGAGCCGCCCCACACCAGAATATCCAGGGTTATTGGTTTTACCGATGTCCCCCATCATTTGATGACCATGATCTGGGCGAATAAAGATGTCTGGATCTGTCTTGCCTAAGCTTCGACGCTTCTGTTCTTCTAAAAGCAAATTTCGAATGATGCTTACCATGTCAATATCACTATCTAGATGGTTGGCTTCATAAAAGGAACGCTGCTCATTCGCGTCGCGGCTGACGCCGCGCAGATGAGAAAAATGAATACGGGACCCGAACTCTTTTGCCATTTCAGGCAAATCGTTGTCTGGGCGACTGCCATAAGTGCCGACACATAAAGTGATTCCATTGGCGGGGCTTGGCGCGAGCTCAAACAACGTGTTCAAATCTTCGGCTGTGCAGATGATGCGGGGGAGGCCAAACATATCGCGTGGCGGATCGTCAGGGTGGATAGCCAGCTTTACGTCGTGCGCTTCGGCGACCGGCAAAACTACACCGAGGAATCGAAGTAAATTAGCCCGCAATTGCTCGCTCGTAATTGCTTGATATTGGGCGAGCTGCTGGCGGAAACTTTCCAGGTCGTAGCTTTCTGTCATTTTTCCGGGTAGGCCGGCGATAATATTATTCGTAAGCTGCGTTTTGTCTGCCTTCGTCATACCAGCAAAAACGGCTTTTGCTTTTTTTAATTCTGAAAACGTATAGTCAGCCTCGGCATTTTTACGTTTTAGGATGTAGAGGTCAAAGGCCGCAAATTTATCTTGATCAAACCGCAGCGCGTAGGCGCCACTGGCGAGTTGGAATTTTAAATCTGTCCGTGTCCAATCGATAACAGGCATGAAATTGTAACAAATGGTTTTCACGCCACAGCGGGCCAAATTGACCACCGTGTCTGCCCAAGCTTGGATATATGTTTCGCAACCTGACTTCCCCAACTTTATGTCCTCATGGACGGGAATGCTTTCAACTACTGTCCAACGCAGAGGCCTCATATTCTCGGGAGTCGTTTCGATGAGTATTTTGTATTTTTGAATGGCCTCAATTGTCCAAACTTCACCAGTAGGCACCGTATGTAACGCGCTTACGATATCCGTCGCGCCGGTTTGTCGAATTTCGTCCAAGCTGACAGGATCACTTGGGCCAAACCATCTCCAAGACTCACGCATGACTTTCCTCTTTCTGTTCTTGATACTTAAGAAACGCGGTCAACGCGGTTTTGATACCCCAGGTTTGAATACTCTTCGCATGTTTCACAACGGTCTGCATAAAATCAGCTTCGTTATAAAAAGCAAACCTATCGGCGGATGCAATATTTAAATAAGCCGAGACGCGTCGACCCATATCGTCAGTCTCTACTTCGGCGAACATGCCACTTTTTGGGTCGTTCAACACCCCAGCAAGAAGTGCAGTTTGAATGAAGACGACCCAGGCGCCCAGACCAAACGCAAAATATGGAACCTTCGCCTTCTTGGTCATGGCAATATCTAATGTAGAGAACCAGCGTTGCTGAATTTTTTGTGAGCTGTCCGTGCTGACTTGTAGGTTCGCATAAGGGAGGTTTTCATTTTGGAACCTTTCAATCACCGCTTCGATATAGTCGTCGCCGCTATGCCCATCAGGAACCGTGGCGTGGGGCAGCACATTTTCCCGAAGTGCCTGTTGTACAAAACTCTTAACCTCTGACCGCCGAAGGGCTTCATGTACAAAAATGTCGCCGCTCAAATATCCGAGGCTTGACACCATAGTATGCGCAGCATTGAGGTAGCGTAACTTCATCTGCTCGAACGGGGTGATATCGTCGACAAAGACGGCTCCAACTTCATCGAAATGAGGTCTGTCGCCTAGGAAGCCATCTTCGATAACCCATTGTGTGAAGGGTTCTGCGGATACAGGCCAGGCATCTTCTCTGCCGGTCTCGCGGCAAACGGATGCCCGCAAGTTATGGTCCGTCGCCGGACAAACGCGGTCGACCATAGTCGAGATGAACCCAACATGTGATAGCGCCCAATCCAAGGTCATGGGGCTATGTTTCTGCAAAAGGCAGTACACGCCGTCTTTCAAATGCTCTCCACCTTTTGAGATATTGTCGCAACACATGATGGTGAGTTTTGAATTCTCGCGACCGCCGTGAGCGCGTTGGATGAGTCCTTGAGCCAGAAACCCATAAATTGTCTTTGGCATGTCCAAAGACGCTAATTCGGACCGTAGATCAGGATGATCAAAATCAACACGACCCGAAGATAGGTAATACCCCTTCTCGGTGATGGTCGAGCTGATAAGCTGCGTTGAGCGATGCGCGACTAATGCGATGACAGCGTTCGGGTCATCTGGTGCCACAAGAACATCTTGAATCGCGCCAATGATACGGTATTCTGTGGACTCCCCTAGGATGGCGAGCGTGTAGATATAGTCCTGTGGTGCCAAGGCATCGCGCAGAGACGAGGATCGCAACGAAACTCCCGTTATTCCCCAGTTCGTGTCACCCCTGTTTAGCAGATCATCGCAATATACGGCCTGATGAGCCCGGTGAAAGTTGCCAATGCCAAAGTGGAGGATAGCAGAGGTCACAGCTTTTCGATCATATTCAAAGCTGCTAATATCTTCAGGTAAATTATTGACCGACAGCTGGCTCATCTTGGCGTCTTGACCCTCCGCATTGCAAAAGCAAATTTGGGGTAAGTGACCATAAAATAAGCACTATGTCCAAACCAATTTTATAAAACGGTCTAGGCAATTGGCATGGACAAAGTCTGGGGTTCATTCTAGCGTCTTTGAATAATTAAAGGCGGCGGGCTATAGGGAGTATAAGTTTTCCTACCCGACCGCTTAGAGATTTGGGGGAACTGGGTATGATAAAAAGAGCCATTTCGGACGCGGCATCCGCACTGAGCTTTCGTCAAAAGCTTGCACGTGCGCTGGCGCTCTTCCTGCCAGGCATATTTCTTCTCGGTTTCAACCTCGGCACAGGTAGCGTCACGGCCATGGCCAAGGCGGGGGCGGAGTATGGCATGGTACTACTTTGGACGATTGTTGCGTCCTGTCTCTGCACATTTTTCATGATCAATCTTTACGGTCGCTACACGCTGGTGACGGGCGAAACGGCACTCGAGGCCTTTAAAAAACATATCCACCCAGCTGTTGGCATGTATTTCGTCGCGGCTTTGACATTGGGTATTTGCGGTAGCGTCATGGGCGTCATGGGTATCGTCGCGGAAATTTGCTATGAATGGTCAAAGACGATGGTCGATGGCGGCATTGCACCAATCTATTTCGCAGCCACCTTTTCAGCGCTTGTTTTCTTTATATTTTGGCATGGGAAAACACAGTTCTTTGAACGCAGCCTTGCGGTCATTGTCGCGATTATGTCCGCTAGCTTTCTGATCAATTTTTTTATCATGATGCCGCCGCCCATAGACATCGTAAAAGGCTTCTTCCCAAGCATTCCGAATGTTGACCCTGATAAAAACGGGGGCGCTTTGCTCGTCATCGCCTCTATGGTTGGAACGACAGTTTTCTCTGGCCTCTTTATTATTAGAACAACCTTGGTGAAAGAAGCGGGCTGGACGGTTAAAGATGCCAAGACCCAACGTAATGATGCCATCGTATCTGTCGGATTGATGTTCATCATTAGTATGGCGATTATGGCATCCGCTGCGGGGACGTTACATGCAGAGGGGGTCGGTTTATCGAAAGCCTCCCAGATGATAGCCTTGCTTGAACCCCTTGCGGGGCCTCTAGCCGCCTCAATATTTGCAATTGGGATTATTTCGGCGGGGGTCTCATCACAGTTCCCCAATGTTTTGATGCTGCCTTGGTTGATATGTGATTACACGGGAGCCGAACGTGATATGACGCTCCCGCGATATCGTCTGATGGTTTTCTTCATTTCCCTTCTGGGGCTCGTTGTTCCGCTGTTTGGGGGGCGCCCCGTCCTCGTTATGATTGTCTCACAGGCCTTTAATGCAGTCATTCTTCCCGCGACTGTGCTTTGTATTTTTTACTTGTGTAATCAATCAAAGCTGATGGGGGCGCATAAGAACAGTCTTATATCCAATGCAGTCCTGACGGCGATATTGCTTTTCTCACTCTTCACGTCCTTCTTAGCCTTGAAAGGAGTTGTGCAGCTCCTAGCAGGTTAGGCGTGTTGCAGCAGAGCAAAACTATGAGCGGACCTACCGATACAATTTTCGAGCAACGCGAATTCCTTAAGAATCATATTCAATCTACACTCGCCTTTTACGATCCGCGGGTGTTTTCAGAAGACGGCGGGTTTTTCGGATGTTTCCTCGATGATGGTACCTGCTTTAATCCCCACATTCGTCAACTGGTTGGATCTGCAAGATATGCGGTGAATTACGCTACGGCATACCGATTATATGGCGACCCTAAACATTTTGAATGGGCAAAGTGGGGATTGGACTTTTTGAATACCGCTCATAAACAACCCAATGGTCACTACGCGTGGTTGTTGGAAGACGGTGCAATCATAGACTCGCGCGTCATGGCGTATGGGCACGCATTTGTTCTTTTGGCTGCGGCGGCGTGCCACCGCGTTGGTATCTCAACGGCATTGCAGATATTGAACGACACTTATGATTTCATGGAAACCTACTTCTGGGACCCGTCTGCGGGGGCATATAGTGATGAACGCGACGATACCCTCCAGGACCTCTCGCCCTATAGAGGGCAGAACGCGAATATGCATATGTGCGAAGCCTTGCTCGCGGGCTGGGAAGCGACAGCAGATGTCCGCTTTTTAGATCGCGCTGAACAACTAGCGGAGCGTTTTGCTTTTGACCTCGCGGCTCAATCGGGGGGGCAGATTTGGGAGCATTACGACAACAATTGGAAGGCCGACCTGGCGTTTAATATCGATTTCCCAAACCATCGTTACAAGCCTTGGGGATTCCAGCCGGGCCACCAATTTGAGTGGAGCAAGCTGCTTCTGATTTTGCATGGTGAGCGGCCTGATAAGAAATGGGTTTTGAAGGCTCAAGATTTATACAACAATGCCATGGAGACGGGCTGGGATGAGGAATTCGGCGGCATTGTTTATGGCGTCGCGCCAGACGGGAAATTTTGCGCAAGCGAAAAATATTTTTGGGTACATGCCGAAGGTTTCGCGGCCGCTTGGCGGCTTTACAATGCGACAAACGACCAAAGGTATTTGTTAGATTATCGCCGGATTTGGCAATGGAGTTGGGATTACCTAATCGACCATACACACGGCGCATGGTTCCGGGTTCGAAATCGTGACGGCTCGCCAATAGACAACAAAAAATCCCCGTTAGGAAAGACTGATTATCACACCATGGGCGCCTGTTGGGATGTCTTAGGCGTCTGACCGATTTACGAACCCTAACGATGATCGGTTACTGTAAATTATCCGCTCGCCAACAGACGCTTTGAAGCTCGAATTGATTGAAGTGGACCTTACATCAATAGTTCCACATAGTGCCATCTTCCAAACGAACAATTGGATGGTAACGTCGATCAAAACTATAACGTTTTACCTCCGTTTCATCGAAGTCTACGCCAAGCCCTGGCGCGTCACTTACGTAAAACATCCCATCCTTTAAGTAGTGATTGGATGGAAAAAGAGCATCGCATTCTGGTGTGCCAAGCACCAGATACTCTTGAATACCAAAATTCGGGGCCCACGCATTAAGATGAGCCTGTGCTGCCATCGAGATTGGGGAATGACTCGGAGCGCCGTGAAATCCCGTTCTAACATTGTGAAGGCCTGCGAGTTCGACGATGCGTCTGACATGGGTGATTCCGCCAGCATATGTGACCGATACCCGAATAAAGTCGAGGAGTTCTGCCTCAATCATATCCTTGCAATCCCAGATGGAATTGAACACTTCGCCAATCGCAATCGGGACCGTCGTGTGTTGTCGAATAAGTTTTAGAACAGATTGATCATCTGCTGGTGTCGGGTCTTCCATCCAGAAGAGATTATATTTTTCAATTTCCTTACCAAAAGCCGCGGCTTCTCTTGGGCGTAAACGATGATGGACATCATGCAAAAGTTTCACATCAGGGCCAAATTTTTCGCGAACTGTCTCAAAAACGATTGGCATATATTTGAGGTATTTTTCTGTATCCCAAATTTCCTGATCAGGCAGGCTTCCATATTGGGTTATAAAATGTTTTGAATCCCCGCCTTTACCGGTGGCATAGCCACCTTCGGGCATATCCGGAACGCCGCATTGGAGACGAATAGCTTTGTAGCCCAATTCTTGATGATGGGCGACAGAGTCGAGAAGCATATCTAGATCGGTACCGACAGCGTGACCATAAACCAAAGCGCCGTCACGGCTCTTCCCGCCGAAGAGTTGGTAGAGTGGGAGGTTAGCGATTTTTCCTTTTATATCCCATAGAGCCATATCAACTGCGCCAATAGCCGCCATCGCAACTGGGCCACGGCGGAAATACGCACCTCTATAAAAATATTGCCAAATGTCTTCGCTGTTGCGAGGGTCCATACCAATCAAACATGGGATCATATATGTTTTCAAAAACTCAGCCGGGAGTGTCTCGCGCGTGTTGAGTGTCGCATCACCGATACCATATATGCCGGCATCAGTCATAATCTTCAAAGTGACATAGTTCTTCCCGGGACCGCCAACAAAGACTTCTGCACTTGTGATTTTCATTTTAGCATCCAGACGCACTTACTAGTGGTGTTAACATCGCAATATAACTGGTATAGGTTTTTGGTTAGTTACGTTGGGCGGAGAATATGAGCAAGAAAATAAAGGTACTTGTCCACGGAACAGGCTTTGCAGGGCAGGGCCATGCTGAGGCCTTCCGATATGCAGGCGCAGAAGTTATCGGCATTGTTGGGCGCACAAAAAGCGTTGTAAAAAAAGTTGCGACCGATATGAAAATTCCATATTTTGGAACGGATTGGTCGCAAGCGCTCGCAGATTGCAAACCAGATATCGTATCGATTGCTACTCCGGGGGGAGCGCATTTTGAGCCCGTAAAACAAGCTATCGCGGCAGGTTGCCATGTGTTTTGTGACAAACCTCTCACAGCAGATGGTCACACCGCTAAGGAACTATATGAGCTTGCCGAAGACCAAGGCATAAAGACAGCCTTCGCAGCCAGTTTCAGATATATGCCCCATGTTCTCCATGCAAAGAGACTTGTTGAGAGCGGTGATATTGGGGAGCCGCTGGAGGTAGAGTGCATTTCCCACTTCAATTTAGAACGCGATATTCCCTTCGGATGGTCTCACCGCAGAGAAGAAGGTGGTGGACGTTTAAATAATAATTTTACCCATAAACTATCTATCATTACGTCGATAGTAGGTGAAAAAATACTCTCAATTATGGGTGAGGTACGCGACGACATGGGGAAAGCGCCTATCGTCAATGGTGTCCATAATTTCAAAACCAGACGCGACCATATTCCTGCCGATCTGAACGATCCTTCGCTAGAGTGGGGGGAGTCCAATGTGGAGTGGTCTTATAATGTGACGGCTAAGCTCCATAGCCCGCATGCCAATAAACCTGTTACAGCCTTGTTTAAACATTGTGGTTTGCATCCACGTTTTACAGAAGATTATATCGCACTATATGGCGCGAAAGGTGCAATTTACATAAAGGGGCATTATGGGAGTGGACCTTTATATTTCTATGGTGCCAGCAAGAAATGGGAGGAGGTCAAACTGCCTGCTGACATCGCAACAGATGTTCCCGATGGGGAAGGTGATACGGAACGGAATTGGCGATACCTAATTCGAGAATTTGTCAAAGACATAAAGGGCGAACCTGTCCAGCCGTATCTAACTTTCAAAGAAGGGGCTCAATATCAGCAGCTTATCGACCTTATTCGTAAGAATGATAATTGTACGAATGTAGAGCACCTACAGTGAGGCTTTGTGCAATAAATACTCTTCTTGGGGTTTAAACGATGTCACAAATAGAAATATCGAATATCGAATATCTCGTGATCATTGGTTATCTTGTCCTGATTGCTATGGTCGGCATCGTCTTCAAGACGTTTTCTTCTGATACGGATGACTACTTTAAGAGCGGATCAAAGGGAAGTTGGTGGCTTGTAGGCAGTAGCGCTTTTATGAGCGCCTTTAGCGCGTGGACTTTTACGGGTGCGGCAGGAGTTGCATTTGAATCCGGATTTTCTGTAATGATTATCTTCTTGGGCAACGCCTTTGGTTTCTTTTTGAACTTTTTGTTTTTGGGACCGTGGCTACGCCAAATGCGTGTAACAACATTTCCAGAAGCTATTTCAAAACGCTTCGGCGAAAAAACCCGAATGTTCTACGCCCTATATGAAATTCCTGTCCGAATATTGTATTCGGCCATGGCCTTATACGGATTGGGCATTTTTTGCTCCGCTGTGTTTGGATATAATATTTATCATGTTGTTTTGACCTGCGGCGTTATCGTGCTTTTCTATTCGGCGACAGGTGGACGTTGGGCGGTCATGGCGACCGATTTTTTGCAAGGTCTTATTCTTGTACCGCTCACAATAATCGTCGCTTGGCTATGCGTCAGTAAACTCGGCGGCATCAGTCACATGTTCGCTCAGATTGACGCGCAAGGTCTCTCAGAGGAGTTTAGTCTAATAAATTCAGGCACTCTGTTTGGCGGTGCCTATACATGGGGTTGGGCTAGCGCCATGGTCACAAAAGGTTTTTTAGTTTTCAATTCGATGTATGCTGGCCCTCGTTATTTTTCAGTCAAAGATGGGCGTGAGGCCCGCAAAGCGGCTTTATTTGCTTCCGTTTTGTTTCTATTGGGCGGACTAATTTGGTTTCTCCCGCCAATCACTGCCCGGCTGTTGTTTTCTGAAGATGTCATGGCGCTTGGAATTAGTAAGCCAGCTGAAGCGGCCTATGCGATTGCCAGTATTAAATTGTTACCTACTGGGCTGATTGGATTAATTGTTGTAGCAATTCTGACCGCAACCATGAGCACGATGGATACGGGTCTGAATACGAATGTCGCAATCTTAATCAAAGACATTTACCCGAAGGCTGTGAAGAGATTTAAATGGACGGTGAAACCCGAGGCCGAACTATTAAATTATGGCCGGATTTACACTTGGTTTATGGGAGTTTTTATTCTCCTGCTGGCTCTTTATATGGCGCAGGCGAAGGGCAAAGGCATTTTCGAAATCATGTTGGATGTGGGCGCACTGTTAATGACTCCAATACAGATACCACTGATGTGGGGGCTATTTATTCGAAGGACGCCACGGTGGGCGGCGCTGTTGTCGATCGGCTGTGCTTTAACTGTGTCCTTAATGGCATTCATGAACGTGCCTCTGTCTAATTTCGGGTTTTCACAATCTGCGACGTGGACATTCCAAGTTAAGTTTTTCGGAGTGTTAGCGGGAGGCTCTTTGGGGTTTTTGCTGTCGATACCTTTTGCTCCCCAACGGGACTCTGTTCACCGCAAAATGGTCGATACATTTTTTAAGACAATGAAGACGCCAATCGACTTTGCAGCCGAAGTCGGTGACGCAAATGATTTTGCACAGTTGAAGGTGATTGGCCGTTTTGGCGCGGTCATTGCGGGGTTCATCGCTTTGATGCTAATTATCCCAAACCCAATAGAAGGTAGGTTGGCGATTGCGGTTCTTGCGTTGATTATTGGGAGTGTCAGCGGGCTTATGATAAAATCCAGTGTGCGGGCAAGCGCTCCCAACTCAGACCTTAAACGCGCCAATGAAAAATGACTTTAATATCCGTGATTGAACGGATGGGTACCCAACGAAAAGTTTTAGACTGTAAAGGGTGCTAAAGGGCTGGGCGTCGGTGTGGAGACTTCCTTTTAACTTGTCCTCAAATTTCTTTAATGTCGTATATTTTTTGGGAGTTTTGTTTTTTGCTGGAATGGCGATATTGCCCTGCAATTGACCAATAAAAATAGCCTGGTTGACCCTCTGACTTATCGCGGTGTTCACCAATTGACCAACGCCTGGTCCGCAAGTCATTGTTTTATCTCCGTCGCTTGAAGGCGTCGGGTCACAATTCTAGTGAAAATCCTCGCTGGAGATAAGAATTTCGGGCCGGTTCGTCAAAGGTCGGAGTGACGTGGGATGCTTTAGAGTAAAGCTACCTTGCTAAAGTTTGGGCACCATTGCCGCTTTGTCAGCCACGCTTAAGCATTCGGATTAAAACACCCGGTTTACGACCCGCCGCTACCTAATTTTTTGCCCATTCCAGCTTCAGGTAATGACTTGTTTGTGCGGAGAGCAATCACGAGAACGCCACCGAGGGAAATGATGGACCCTAGGATGAGTTGAGCTGTGATTGCTTCTTTAAGCAGCACAATACTCAATACGACGCCCCAGATTGGCGTCATCAAAGTTAGGGGAGACAATAAGGAAATGTCATATTTTTTGATCAAATGATAAAAGGCTCCATGGCCGAAAATTGAAACCCCCACCACGGCAAAAAGGGTTGCAATCCAAACCTGCCATCCTCCACTGGCATAGGATACCCATTGGCCTTGTTCTAAAAAGGCGGATACGGCGAAAAGGGGGGCAAAAGAAAACAAACCAATCCAAACCTGCATCTGCAGGGCGGATACCGGGCGCATACGCTTCATTAAAATTCCGCCTACAGACCCAATGAAGGCCGCGCCCGCAATATATAAAAGGCCGAAAGATATGGTGAAGCTTTCAGGATCAACAGCAATCAACAGCACGCCTGCGAAGGCCAACATGATACCTATCCCGCGTCGCCAACCAATCGTTTCACCCAAGAAAGCCATGCTCATCAATGTCGAGAACGGCACGCCCAGTTGACTGACGATGGAGGCTGCTGAGGCCTCCGCATTCGCAAGTCCGACAAACAGCAGCGCAAAATGTCCCGCCCCAATGAAAAAGGAGATGAGGAAGAGTGTTTTCAGATCTTCGGGAATAGGCCTTAGGAATGGCACCAAGAGCATTGCTACGCCCAAAAACCGAATGGCAGCAAAGAAAATAGGCGGCACGGCTGCGTCGAATACAACCCATCGCGTGATAACAATGTTCAGGCCCCAAACAAAACACACGATGAAAAGTAAGGAGAAGTCTTTGATACCCATAGGGGCCTCTACCTCAGCTCGCGGATGGGTGCACCTTCATATTTTAGGTTTGATACCGCCGAAAACACTTAGGACAAAAACGGACTTTTTGGAAGTTTTAGCCCACAGGCTCCGAGCGGCCTCCCAAAATATTGTGCCGAGAATATACCAGCCGGCAAGAATAACGCCGCGGACGGTTCCGCTGATTTTCGACACTCCAATTCTGGCGCGATAATGCACGGGAACTTCAGTACATCGAAGGCCCTGTTTCAGGGCTCGGACTTGCATTTCAACGGTCCAGCCAAATGTTGGGGCTTGCATATTCAGACGCTCATACGCGTCACTGCGGATGGCGCGAAAAGGCCCTAAGTCCGTGAAACGATACCCCCAAAAAACATACATCAACCAACAGGCGAGTGTGTTGCCGAACCGTTGTTGTATCGTCAGAGCCCCCGGGTCACAATCACCTAAAATCCTTGAACCAATTACCATATCGGCTTCACCCGCCAAAATTGGCTCTATAACGCCGGGTAAATCTACCGGATCATCGGAGGCGTCACCGTCCATGAAGACCAGAATATCGTAATCGCCTGCAGCTGTGATAGCCGCCTGACAGGCACGGCCATATCCCGGTTCAGCCACGAAAACGACAGCGGCTCCCGCCAATTCTGCTGTCTGTGCGGTATTATCTGTAGAGCCATTATCAGCAACAATGACAGCGTCGACTTGGTGAATGACCGAAGACACGACCTGACCAATCGCGCCTTCTTCATTTCGGGCAGGGATAACGATTTTAACAACGGGATCAGGCATAGCGTTTCGCTTTCAAACCATCCCAAGCCAGAACCAGCAAGGGAATTCCGAACTCCAGAGGGAGCAGCACTTTGGAATAAATATAATAATGTCCCGCTTCACCGAATTTGAAACGGGCAAAATAAGCTGCTGCGCCGAGGGTCAAAAGGCTTAATCCCCTGGCTGACCAGTGGTCCAAGGCAAACGGCAAAAACATGAGAAACCAGATAAAATACCAAGGATAACCCGTTGGCGACAGAAACACGAAAGCCGCCGAAAGTGCCATGAGGTGAGCCGGAATGCGTGTTTCATCTTGTGGTCTAAGAAAGCCAAGCCAGAGGCTCAACCCTGTTAAAAATAAGGCAATGACGACGCGTGCAGTCCGGTCTGGTGCGTCAAAAACTATTCCGAGCGCATCTCTTAAGCCTGGAAAAATGAAACTACTATTGGTCCAATTTGCGCTATAGGCGGCCAGCCCGGCCTCCGGATTTAACGAAACCAGCATTGGCGCGAGACTCGCCAAAGATATGCCGCCGACTAAAATTGCTATTCCAATATAGGGTAAGGGCCGATGTCGCCACCCTCGGAAAAGAACGGGCGCTAGGATTAAAGGCCAAATTTTTATAGCAGCTGCAAGGCTTAGCATAACGGCAGCCCGAATGGGATGCCGTCCCGCCCAAAGGACGGCCGCCATCAAGGGTGCGACGAGCAAAACATCCATGTGCAGGCCATTATAGGTCGTGAAGATAATGATTGGGTTCAACCAATAGGCGGCACTCCAAATCAAAGGCAGGTTGCGTGCGCGCAATCCGGCGAGCAGGGCTATCAACCCTAAAATTTCAATTATCAGAAACACAAGTTTCAATCCCCATTTCTCATAAGGCGCAATCCAATAGGCCGCCGTAAATACGGCTTGCGCTGCAGGGGGGTAAATTGTCGTTAGGGTTGGGCTGTTGATTTCACCCGTAATGTAATCCGCTTCATTGGAGCGTATGGCCAGACGGGCCAAGTCGGGTTCAGACCGGGCCCCGATTTTTCCGGCCGCAAAAACATCGGCCGGACTGAAGCGATACGGATTTTCACCGGAAGCGACGACGGATCCGTCCCAGAGGTAACGCTTGTAATCATTTTCATAAATGGGTGTGGAGCCAAAAAATAACACTCTCAATCCCAGTCCGAAAACAAGGCATAATCCGAGGAGTGAGTGATGCGAAAAATTCGCCTTGTTGGTAATATGTAATAGACCTAACCACGCGGCCCCAGCGATAAGAAGAGACAGGCATAAAGTCAAAACAGGGTGGTCTTTCGTGAGCAGTCCTGACGCAAATTCAGGCGAAATCCATCGTATGACCGTGAGCGCTCCCGCCAGTAAAATAGCGAGAGCGCAGAACTTGAGAATCGGGCGCGAAGATATCATTGTCCCGACCTTTAGAGCGATTTAGAAATTATTTCAGCATGCACGTGCCGTCATTTTGCGGCTCTGTCCCTGATGGGCAATTTGTTGGTTTCATGGACTCCGATTTTTGCATCACGACCGGCGCAGACTTCATCATCATTTTATCGTCTGTCTTCATCATGGAATCGCCGTCCTTCATCATTTTGGCGTCTGTCGCGGAGGAGTGTTCCTTCATCATTTTGGCGTCTGTCGCGGAGGAGTGTTCCTTCATCATCTTAGCATCCGTTGCAGAAGAGTGATCTTTCATCATTGCCTTTTCCTTCATGGATTCGGCTTTCATCGCATCTTCTTTCATTTGAGCGGCCTTCCTACGCGCTTTCTCCGCTTTCTTGGCGGCTTTTTCGGCTTTGCGTTGGGCTTTGGCTGCTGCGCGGTCATCGGCGTTGCCGTAGCTATCGCCCGTGTTTCCACCATAGGAAGATTGTGCATAAGAGGGGTTTGCTGCGAAAGATAAACCAGCGACAGCTAAGGTAATAAGGGTAAAGCGTTTCATTTTGTCTCTCCGACTGTTTGAGTGTGAAGCTTGCATTTCACACCTTGTCATAAAAAGGGACTCACGCTTCGGAGAGCAGGCGACACATTTTTGTGAGAGCGTCGTTATATCAAACGGCGTTTGCGTAGAGGTCGAACATATCAAGGACAGGCCGTCCCAAGGCCGCCTCGAAGACCGCTTGATTCCCGGTCGGGGCGATTGTTTCTACGCTTTCTGTTTCACGCAAATTGGATTTAAATATTCCGGCTGCGCTGACAGGGAGAAAATCTTCATACGTTAAAGCTTTCCCCGCCGCGTCAAAATAGGCGAGTGCCTGCGTCTTTAATTCAGCTTCCGTATCTGGAAAATCAGAGAAGTCTTTCCGCTGGAGACACGCATCATAGAGCCCCCGCCCTTTTGGAGTGAGGGCCGCGCCGCGCTGTTCTATTTCACCAAATCTGGCTGTGTGGTGCGCGGTTTCCCAGCCAGTCTCAGTTTTAAACTCGACCGCTTCGGTCAGGGCCTTGAAAGCCGTTTGCCGTAGAAGAATAGGAACATGGCGACGGGGTGGGCCTTCAATCGTATCTTTAATCTCCAAACCTTCCGCCGCCATCATGGCTTGCGCTGCATCAATATCGGCCACCCGCGGGGTGAGGTGGTTCATATGTGGTCCTTGGAAAGAGACGATGTCCGCTATCAGAGGATGCTCAGCCATGAGCGCATTATATGTCACTAAATCCACATGTGCGTGCTTACGCCACGCAAAAATTTTGGTGACCTCTTGAACAAATTTCGCTCCGTCCTCGGCATCGAGGCCTCCGTCACGTTCTGCCTGTTCGAGTAGGGCTTGGCCTTCAACGGAAAAAATAGACCGCGCCGCCAGATCCGCCTCGGCGCGTTTTCTTAAATCCACCGGCAACATGTCCAGACGCAATAGGCTGGTAAACATGCGGAAAGGGCTGATTTGAAATCCGGTTTTAGTGATTGGGCGGAACGCCGTGGAATGGACGGGAAGTCCTGCCACAGACAAATCATAATATCCGACGGGATATAAGCCCAGCACCGCAAAGACTCGCGCAATGAGCGATAATTCGTCTGCTGTGCCGAGCCGGATTGCGCCGTGACGTTCGCCGTCACTGCGAATGCCTTCATGCGAAGCATTAATGCGGCCTACGATATCAATGAGCGTCCCATATGCTGGCACCTCGCGCCGGTACATGTCTGAGAGAGCCTGCGAAAAATCTGCGCGCAAATGGTCCGAATGGCGAAACGTATGCTGTGTCATAACGTCATTCTGACGACTTGAGTTCACCTTGGAAACCCCGCAGATGCAATATTATATTGATTGTGATGGCAGAGGGAGACAGGCCGTGAAATCCATAGCTGTATTAGGATTGGGAAAGGTGGGCCGCTTGGCGGCGCAGCTTTTGGTCGATAGTGGTTTTGACGTCATTGGCGTCGACAGCTCTGCGGACCCAAATGGCTCCTCGCATGAGGTGGCGGCAATTGATGTGAAGGATGCTAAAGCCTTAGGAGAGATATTGGGCGGTGTCGACGCGGTCTTATCTTGCCTGCCTTATCACTTGAACATTGATGTTTCCAACGTGGCCCATGCAAAGGGTATTCACTATTTTGATCTCACCGAAGATGTCCCGACAACCAACCATGTCCGCGAACTCGCGAAAACCTCCAAAGGCCTGATGGCGCCGCAATGCGGACTCGCTCCCGGTTTTGTCGGCATTGTTGGCGCGGATCTAATCGCCAAATTTGACGAGTGCCGCTCTTGCCGGATGCGGGTAGGCGCTCTGCCACAACATCCAACGGGCCTCATGGGGTATGCCTTTAACTGGTCTCCCGAAGGTGTTGTGAATGAATATCTGAACGACTGCGAAGTGATTGAAAGCGGTGAGCGCAAAATGGTGTCCGCTATGGAATGGCGCGAGAAGATATTCATTGAGGGCTTGGAGCTGGAAGCTTTCACGACGTCCGGTGGACTCGGTACGATGTGCGAAACCTATCTCGGGAAGGTCAAAAATCTAGACTATAAAACGATGCGCTATCCCGGGCATTTCGATCTGATGAATTTTTTCTTCCACGAGCTGTTGATGCGGCAAGACCGAGAGGCTGCGGGTAAAATTCTTGTCAATGCCAAGCCGCCTGTGGAAGAGGACATCGTCTATGTGCATGTCGCGGCGGAGGGCATGATTGACGGGAAGTTGTCGCGCAAGGAATTCGTGAACGGCTATAAACCGCTGGTGATTGCCGGGGAAAGCCGTACAGCGATTGCGTGGACAACCGCCGGCTCCGTCGTGTCTGTGATTGAGCTCGTCCGCGAGGGTAAATTGCCGGCCAATGGATTCCTTAAGCAAGAAGACATTCCGCTGGATGCGTTGCTCTCAACGCGAACGGGAAGTTTCTATACGCTTTAGAAAACCCAAACTCTAGGCGGCATCCATACCTCCGCGGCCTTTACGCTGCATCCATACCAATGTCGAAATTGGGCGCACTATGCGTCAGCGCGCCAATGGAAATTACGTCTACGCCTGTTTCGGCCAAGTCCTTGACGGTGCGCAAATTCACCCCGCCGCTGGCTTCCAATGTCGGTGTGCGGCCGTCGAAATCAGACGCAATTTTCACAGCCTCTTTCAATATGTCTGGCCCCATATTATCAAGTAGAACAACGTCCGGGCCCCAGGTCAAAACCTTTGCGAGCTGTTCCAACGTGTCGACTTCGACACTGACTTTTGTCATATGGTCAGCGTTCTTTTTTATCGCGCCGAGCGCGGCATCCACGCCGCCCGCGAGGGCAATGTGATTGTCTTTAATCATAATCGCGGCGGACAGACTCTCGCGATGCGTAAAGCCGCCGCCCGCGAGAACGGCCTGTTTTTCGAGGGCCCGTAACCCCGGCGTTGTTTTACGTGTGGCGGCAATGCGGGTGGCCGTGCCTTCTATGAGGGCGACATATTTCGAGGTCAGCGTTGCTACGCCCGACATACGCCCGAGGAAGTTGAGTGCTACACGTTCAGCGGAAAGCAATGAACGCGACGGTCCGGAAATGCGGGCAATAATATCGCCCGCATCAACGGTCGACCCCGTAGGCGCCAAGACTTCGAAGATGACTTTGGAATCAACCAAATTATACGTCATCTGGGCCGCTTGCATCCCCGCAATCACGCCGGTCTCCCGCGCGCGCATCACCAGCGACCCGGTGGCTTCTGCCGGGACCAATAACCGGGCGGTAACATCACCACTATTGCCGAAATCTTCGGTCAGAGCGCGCTCCACTATTGGGCGAAGAATGATGTTGGGAAGGGGCGTTAGGTTTTTCATTAATCCAGCCTGTCATATGTCAGATAGCTTGAAATGGGTTTGTCCGCTTCAATGGGAAAGTCTTCGCGGAAATGCCCGCCGCGCGACTCTTCGCGGGCGAGCGCGGCAGCTGCAATGATGCGGCTGGCGACCAGCGGGTTCGCGCGGCCAACGCGGTCGATGAGGCCGTCTATTGTCGTAATTAATTCGTTTAGTTTTTTCGCATCGCGCCGCACGCCGCACTTCGCGGTCATGGCGTTGCGCAGCGTTTGGCTGACATCTTTACCCATGGACAGCCACGGTTGAATGCGGATAGTGCCTGCTCGGCGTTCGGTCCAGTTTCGGCCATTGATATATTCTGCGGCCCGTCCGCCGAAAACAACCGCTTCCAAGAGTGAGTTTGACGCCAGGCGGTTCGCCCCGTGAACACCTGTCGCGCTGCATTCGCCAACGGCCAATAAGCTGTCGAGTGAAGTCTGGCCGTAACTATCCGTCGCCAATCCGCCCATGTGATAATGCACGGCGGGCGCAACGGGGATGAGGGCGGTGCGCGGGTCTATACCAGCGCGCATGCAGCTTTCAAATACGGTCGGAAATTCTTCATCAAAATGGCTACCAATCGCCATGCGGCAATCGAGATAGGGCTGACGTCCGGCTTCAATCTCCGCAAAAATTGCCCGGGCCACGTCATCGCGCGGGGCCAGCTCGCCTTGTTCGTGATAGCGCGGCATAAAGCGCTCTCCATTGGCGTTTGTAAGAACCGCGCCTTCACCGCGCAGGGCCTCTGTCGCCAGCGGCGCGGGGTCGCGGCCAATATCAATTGCCGTCGGGTGGAATTGTACGAATTCCATATCGCGAAGTTTGGCCCCGACGACGGCCGCCATGCCAAGGGCATCCCCGCGCGCGGTCCGCGGATTGGTCGTGACGGCGAATAATCCGCCCACGCCGCCCGTCGCCATAACGGTAATGTCTGCTTCAATACCCAGCAGCGACCCGTCGTCATTTCGGGCTAAGGCTCCCGCAATCGCGCCATTTCCGTCCTGCAGTAAGCTTTCCGCCCGCCACCCGATGAGGCCCGTGACGTGTTCCGCAGCGCGTGTGCGTTCGACCATGATTTTGATAATTTCTGCGCCGGCCGTGTCGCCTTTGACGCGAGCCACGCGGGGCATGGAATGGGCGGCTTCAAGAGAGAGGTAGAGCTCGCCGCTATCATTCCTGTCAAACGGCACGCCCAAGGCAGCCAGATCATGCACGCGAGCAGGGCCTTCGGTGGCCAGTATGCGGGCAACTTCAGGA
>CALFWV010000102.1 GCA_937927825.1 uncultured Caulobacterales bacterium
GCGCCTTCGAGAGCCTCTAAACGCATCACTTCAGACTCGGTCATGTCCGTGAAAAGACGTAAGAATTTTCCGACATCGGCATCTTCAGTATTTCGCCAAAATTGCCAATATTCATAAGGGCTTCGCGTGAAGTCTTTCCCCAGATTCGGGTTGCCGTTTAGCCAGACTGCGCCATCAGCTGTCTTGCCCATTTTACCGCCGGACGCGGTGGTGATGAGCGGTGTCGTAAAGCCGTAACATTCGCCGCCTTGCATACGCCGTGTCAGGTCAACGCCCGTGGTAATATTTCCCCATTGGTCGGAACCACCGAGTTGAAGGCGGCAGCCGTGGCGTTTGTAAAGTTCCACGAAGTCATAGCTCTGTAAGAGTGGATAGTTGAATTCTAGAAACGTCATGGGCTGTTCATTCTCTAAACGCCGTTTCACAGTTTCCATGGTGACCATACGGTTGATGGTAAATTCAGTGCCGACCAAACGCAGGAATTCGAGATAGCCCAGCCCGCTCAGCCAATCATCATTATCGACCATGATGGCCGCATTGGGTCCGTCAAAATCCAAGAACTGAGCGAACACGCGCCGGATGCCGTCTTTATTAGAATCAATCTGATCCTGCGTTAGCATTTGACGGGATTTGTCTTTGCCGGAGGGATCGCCGATTTTCGTTGTCCCGCCGCCCAGCAAAACAATCGGCGTGCCGCCGCTTTTCTGAAGATGGCGCAGCATCATGATTTGGACGAGAGAGCCGACATGCAGGCTTGGAGCCGTGCAATCAAACCCTATATAGCCGACGAGATTACTGCCCGCTGCCAGCTTATCCAGACCGGCTTCATCCGTGCACTGATAGAGAAATCCGCGACCGACGAGGGTTTGCATAAATGAAGAGGCGTATTTGGTCATAATTTTGGCTTCTAACGAGCAGGGGAGTCGTGTCAAAGCCTTCTGTATGGAAAAAGACGTCTACACTGCATTAGGGTTGATGAGCGGCACCTCTTTGGATGGGGTGGATGTGGCTGTCATTGAGACAGACGGCGTTGATATTTTTGGATTTGGACCTTCATCAGAGAGAGAGTTTCCAGCCGCAGACAAAATTCTCCTTAACAGCGTGACACAAGATGCGCTTAATTGGCGGTTTACGGGACCAGCGCCAAACAGCTTCGCGCAGGCGGAAGACATTATCGACGAGGCTCATCTCGCAGCAATCGGGGGAATGGGCGCTGATATTATCGGCTATCATGGGCAGACGATACTACATCACCCGCCTTTGAACGGAGAACGTGGACAGACATTACAGTTGGGGCGCGGGCAGGTTTTGTCTGATCGATTGGGGTTACCTGTTGCCTATGATTTTCGAACAGCAGACGTTGCTGCGGGAGGTCAAGGCGCGCCGCTCGCGCCAATTTATCACGAAGCCCTTGTACGCTATTCTAAACTTACAGGCCGCGTCGCAATTTTGAATTTGGGCGGCGTCGCGAATGTCTCGGCTATTGTAGATGGCGAGCTGATTTGGGCCACGGATTGTGGACCTGCGAATGGACCATTAGACAGTTGGGTGCAGCGCCATAATGCAGGTGATTATGATGATAGAGGTGCATTATCATTCAGGGGTGAGGTCAATCATAATGTTATAGATCAATGGCTTAAACGAGCTTTCTTCAAGCGAAAAATTCCTCGTAGCGCGGATCGTTATGATTTCGATGTATTAGAAGACTTGAATGAAATGTCCTTGCAGGATGGTGCCGCAACTTTAGCTTCGTTTACTGCACAAGGCGTCGCGCGTGATCTCGCGATTTTTAACGCAAATAAGGTGATTGTGTGCGGGGGTGGACGTAAAAACCCAGCCATTATGGCGATGTTGGACATGCATATTGATGCAGATATTGTGACGGCAGAGCAGCTCGGATGGGACGGCGATATGTTGGAAGCGCAGGCTTTTGCTTATCTCGCTGTGCGAACGTTGAAAGATTTGCCAATCAGCTTTCCGGAAACAACGGGCGCGCCGCGCCCGCTAACAGGCGGACGTATTGTCTACCCCTCAAGCAGTTTAGGCTCACGCGGCGGAGAGTAACGCGGGTCAAGCGTGTCATCGAGATAATCCTCGATCACATCCATCGCCTGTTCCAAATGGTTCGTGTAGAAATGATCTGCACCTTCAATGCGGAAGGTTTCAATCTCATGACCTTTTTGAACACGGATTTTTGACACAACGCGGTCGACATCATCACACGGGACAATCGGATCTTCTGTTCCGTAAGTGACCAAACCCGATGCCGGGCACGGCGCCAAGAAAGCAAAATCATAAGTATTTGTGGGCAAGCTCATAGAGATGAAACCTGCGATTTCAGGGCGGCGCATCAAAAGCTGCATCCCAATCCACGCGCCAAAACTATATCCGGAAACCCAGCTAAACGGGGCGTTCTGGTTGAAGCTTTGCATGTAATCCAATGCATAGGCCGCGTCTTGCAGCTCCCCTTGGCCGTTGTCATAAACACCTACGGAACGGCCAACGCCGCGAAAGTTAAACCGTAAAACTGAGAACCCGCGGCGCTTATACTGCTCATACATCGCAACAGGAATGCGGTGATCCATATGTCCGCCAGCCTTTGGATGCGGCGGCAAAATAAGCGCGCAGGGCGCTTGCGGATCATCGGAGGGATGATAACGGCCTTCGAGACGGCCTTCAGGGCCGTTAAAAATGACTTCAGGCATGAGTGACGAGCCTCTTTATTATTACGTCTAAATTGCCGCGCTTTTAACCGCACTTCAATCTTGACTAAATCAGTCGGGATACATAGGTCCCGCGTAATGAATTTGGTTTGCGTGCGCGCCTCTATCAAGGGTGCAATCATAATACCAATAAAAACATGAGCCTTGGAGCGATTTGACCCCGTGAAACTCACTGCGAAAGGACGTTATGCTGTAATGGCCGTAGCCGATTTGGCCGCGCAAGGTGAGTCTGCCTGCGAGTCGCTCTCGGCCATTGGCGCGCGTCAGGGCATTTCAGTCACGTTTTTAGAACAGCTTTTCGGAAAACTTCGCCGCGCAGGTTTGGTTGACTCCGAACGCGGTGCGCAGGGCGGGTATAAATTATCCCGTACGGCGTCGTCTATATCGCTGGATTCCATCATCCACGCCGTAGATGCCGCGCCCAAAGCGCATGGCTGTACGCCCGAGGCCAAAATTGCTTGCACAGGCCGCTCAGATCGATGTTTGACGCATGATCTCTGGGGCGCATTGGAGAGCCACATTGAAGGCTTCCTCGCGTCAATTACGGTGCAAGATGTGGTTGATGGGCGGCTGCCACTTGTTGCGACAGAGTTGGAGGCGGCAGAATGACCGGTCGCACCTATCTCGATCACAATGCGACAACGATTACATGGCCCCATGTTATCGAAGCTATGACCGCTGCTTTGACCGTCACGGGCAATCCGAGTGCTCAGCACTCAGATGGACGCGCGGCGAATGCGCTTGTGTCGAAGGCGCGCGAGCATGTTGGCATGGCCATGGGCGTCTGCGCGCAGGACATTGTCTTCACCAGCGGCGGAACAGAGAGCTGCAACACCGCGATTTGGTCCGGGATGAAAGCAGGTTGCAAGCACTTGCTGATTTCCAGCATGGACCATCCCGCGACAATCAACGCGGCGGAGAATTTCGGCGCGTCCTATGAGCTTATTCCCGCAGATAGCGAAGGTCGTACGGATATGGCGTGGCTGAAAACACGCCTTACGGATTGGGATGAAACGGATGGGCGTCCGTTTGTGTCGCTCGTCGCCGCCAACAGCGAGACGGGCGTAATCCAAGATGTTGATACCGCTGTAGACCTCGTCGCAGAGGCGGGCGGGTTAATCCTCGTTGACGCCACACAAGCGCTTGGGAAGATTGCAATGCCGTCCACGCCGGACTATTTGGCGGTGTCCGCGCACAAGATTGGCGGCCCGAAAGGCATTGGCGCGCTTTATGTTGCGCCAGCTGCGCCGTTCACGCCGCTATTGTCCGGAGGCGGCCAAGAACGCCGCCGCCGTTCCGGGACGCATAATGTGTCGGGGATTGCCGGGTTTGGCGCAGCCTGCGAAGAGCTTATCAATCTGGAACATACGCGAAAGCTGCGCGATATTCTGGAAAAAGAACTGAAAGAGATTGAGCCCAATATCGTGATTTTCGGGGAGGGCGCAGACCGCTTACCCAATACGAGCTTTTTCGCCGTGCCCGACGCGTCATCGATGACGTTGATGATGGGCCTTGATTTAGAAGGCATCTCTGTTTCCACAGGAACGGCCTGTTCTTCCGGCAAAGTCGGCGAGAGCCGCGCCATCGTCGCCATGGGCCGCGCTGCAGAGGCTCCCAAAGGCGCGATACGGGTCAGCTTTGGCGATAATGCCCAACTGAACGACGTCGAAGATTTTTACAATGCCTGGACCAAGGTGCGTCGTATAAAGGCCAAAGGAGTTGCCGCATGAGCGAAGACATTAAAGTCGCCAAAGATAGTATCGACGACGAAACCGTTGAAGGTGTGCGCTCTTTAGAGGCGGACAAATATAAGTACGGGTTTGATTCCGATATTGAGCAAGAGTTCGCGCCGAAGGGCCTGAGTGAGGACATCGTCCGTTTCATCAGCGAAAAGAAAGACGAGCCGCAATGGTTATTGGATTGGCGTTTGGAGGCCTATCGTCGGTGGCTGACCCTCGAAGAGCCCGAATGGGCCATGGTCGAGTATCCGAAAATCGATTTTCAAGACATGTATTATTACGCGTCGCCCGTGAAGAAGAAGGAATTAGATTCCCTCGATGAGGTCGACCCTGATATTCTGGAAATCTATAACAAGCTGGGTATTTCCCTAAAAGAACAAGAGGTTCTGGCGGGTGTCAAAGGCGCGCCAAAGGTCGCCGTTGATGCGGTGTTTGACTCCGTCTCGGTTGTCACGACTTTCAAGAAAGAGCTCGCGAAACATGGCGTGATTTTCTGTAGCTTCTCTGAAGCGGTGAAAGAACATCCTGAACTCGTAAAAAAATATATGGGCTCTGTCGTGCCCGTGACCGACAATTATTACGCGACGCTGAACAATGCCGTCTTCTCTGACGGGTCATTCGTCTACATCCCCCCTGGGGTCCGCTGTCCAATGGAGCTTTCCACCTATTTCCGCATGAACGCCCAAGGCACAGGGCAGTTTGAACGCACGCTCATCATCGCAGATAAGGGCTCTTATGTGTCTTACCTCGAGGGCTGTACGACCCCAATGCGTGACGAAAACCAGCTTCACGCGGCCATCGTTGAAATCATCGTTCATGATGATGCCGAAGTGAAATATTCGACTGTCCAGAATTGGTGGCCGGGGGATGCGGAAGGCAAGGGCGGCGTCTATAATTTTGTGACGAAGCGCGCGGATTGTCGGGGCGAAAATTCCAAAGTGAGCTGGACACAGGTCGAGACCGGGTCCGCCGTGACGTGGAAATATCCGTCTTGCATTTTGCGCGGGGATAATTCCCAAGGCGAGTTCTATTCCATTGCCATCACAAACGGACATCAGCAGGCCGACACAGGCACAAAGATGATTCATTTGGGCAAAAACACAAAATCTCGCGTAATTTCCAAAGGCATCAGCGCAGGCAAATCTAACTCGACATATCGCGGTCTGGTGAGCGCGCATAAGAAGGCCACAGGCGCGCGAAACTTCACTCAATGTGACAGCTTACTGATTGGCGATCAATGCGGCGCGCATACGGTGCCTTATATTGAGAGCAATACGCCAACTGCGCAATTTGAACATGAAGCGACGACATCCAAGCTCTCCGATGATCAGCTCTTTTATTGCCGTCAACGCGGTCTCTCTGAGGAAGATGCCGTCGCGCTTCTCGTCAATGGTTTTTGCCGTGATGTCCTCCAAGAACTCCCAATGGAATTTGCGGTTGAAGCACAGAAACTTGTCGCAATCTCACTTGAGGGGAGTGTGGGCTAATGTTTGGAATATCGAATGTTCCCAATACACGCCGTAATAATATTGCTGCGCTAATTGCCGTTGTTTTAGGACTAGGCGTTGGGTTTTATTTTGCCGTATCTGGCGGGAAAGATGATAAAGAGACTCCGGCTGAACCTACGAGCGTGTCTACGCCTGCATCTACACCGTCGTCATCATCTTTGCCGCTGCCGCCTATGCCCAAATCACTGACGCTCGAAGATATCGACTTTGACTCCTATTCCAAAGGGCTCGCAAAGTTCACGGGCCTTAAAGAAGGCCAGTCGCGCGGCGAGGCGGTGGATAATGTTCGCCTTTATTTTGCGCCCGAAAATGGCAGTGCAATGATTTCCACATCGCAATCTAAATTTGAACGTGATGACGGGGCTGTATTGCTGTTCAGCGCTAGCGGTCTCCCTGACGACTCGGTCAAAGCCGAAGAAATATATCTCATTGTGAGCGGAGAGGCGGGGTCACAAACCCTCGCGGCTTAC
>CALFWV010000103.1 GCA_937927825.1 uncultured Caulobacterales bacterium
AGTTTACGCACATCTTTTACGAAACGCGATTCCGGACGAATTGCGCCAACGGGTTCTCCACAATTAAGAGCCTCGCGCGTGCTGTCCGGATCAAGGCACATTGTCGCAATAATAGGCTGGCCAACAGCCGTTTCTGCGTCATTTAACCGGAGAGTATTTTTAAATGAACGCCTTTCGAACTTCGATAGGATGACGTGTGTATTTATGCTGCCATGAGGTGAATTTGAGAATCTCGTTAGGCGCTCCCGGGCGGAATGTAGAGAGGGAATCGTAAGCTCACAAGTAAGACCCAGGACGTCAACAGCCCGCATGACGGATTGTGTCCAGGGTTGCTCGTATCTGGGTAAATCAATGATGACCGTGTCGTAAAGCTCCGCCGCGGCATCCAGCATGGCCATCACCGTTTCCGGGTTGACCCGTGCGTTTGCGCCAATCGTGTTCGGGGCGGCTAGCAGAGAGACGCCGCACTCATGGGTGGAAACCAAGGCTTGTGTGAATGCTTTGTCGATTTGGTCGGCAGGGCCGCAAAGGTCATCCAAAGAGAGACTGGGTAAAAGATCGAGATGGTGCGCACAGGCGCCTGACTCAAAGTCCAAATCAATCAAACAGACGGTCGGGTCTGACGGCCGGCGCCGAGTAAAATTATTTGGTTCCGCAGTAATCGCAAATTCATGCGCAAGTTGCGTGGCAATCGATGTGGTGCCGACGCCCCCAGTCGCTCCGACCAACGCAAAAATCTGTGGGTGTTTTTGCGAGGTCGGAGTGTCAGCGGGAGCTGTCTTTTTAAAACTAAAGGCTTCATTTTCTGTAGGCATGGGCTCAAATTGAGGGATTACAAGCGTTTCGTCAATTTCACTGGAAGAGTCGAAATCATTGCGTTCACCGGTTTCAGCCGTATCTTGAATCAAAGCGTAATCAACCTTTGACTCACCGCGATTGTCGCCACGGCGTCGTCCCCATTTCGTGCGTTTACCCATTTTTTAAGTCCTCTCCCATGAGTGTGGCTTCGACTGGCGGAAGGTGAACTAAATCACCGAGTCCAACCAGATCGAGAAATACAAAGTTCAGCGGCACGTCTCGTAAAGTGACACTGACAAAGGGGGCCGCATCGCCGTGGAAACCGGATGTGCCAAGACCCGAACTAAAATATGAAACCTCAACTTGGGCGCGTTTCGTCTCTTTGAAAACGTCGCACATGCCGCGCCGCGCACGCGATGTCGCGCTACATATACCGTCCCCGTCAGGGCCAAAAATGATGCGTCTCATGGCCGTTGAATCGAAACTGCCATCAGAACATTGCCGGGTCTCATCGCTGCAGGTCACTTGAAAGTCGGGAAAAGCTTCACCAATAGAGACGGAGCCAGATAATCCTGTCATCGTATTTATTGACCGAGCAACCGGATCAGATGTTGCGGCAATTCTTGCGCCGGTCCGCACGGCTTGTTGCGCGCCGTTATATTGATAAAATCCGTACCCGGTTTCTATCGCCCCACCCGTTAAAATGATGAGTCCCATAATCATCAGGGATGTCTCAACGGTAACGGCACCATCATTTCGGCGTCTAAACTTTTTTAGTATTTGTTTCATCGCGCTCTGACCAATCGTTCTTCATGATCCGTGCGGATGGTTATGCGCCCGCCTGATGCGAGTTTAACAAAGCCTAAGCCGTGGTACGGAGAGGCAGAGGCAAATTCAGCGATTTGCACGACGGCTCCATCCCGATATTGGCCGTTGTTAGGAATATTTCGAATGGTAAGTGAAATATCCGCGCCCGACCATCCTTTCACCCTTGGCTCTCCGGAGCCATCCGGGCGGCCGGATATTGCGACATTTTTAGCTTGGGCCGTCAACAGGGTTGGAGATTGCGCTCGGGCAAGATAGCTGGCTCCCGCGACAAGGCCTTGTTCCATTTTATGAGTCTGTAAAAGCATCATGGATAAATCGATGATTCCATAACCAATCACGGCAATTAGCGGAAATAAAATTGCGCCCTCGACAGCGACCGCGCCGTCCGTATTTTGCAGATATGTAGAGCGAAGGAACATTATCGGCGCACAGCCACAAGATCATTGGCTTCCCCGTCTTGGCCTTTCACAACCGGTCCGATTATTTCACCGAAAATGATGTTCTGTTGTCCTGGGCCAACGGGCTCGGTCAAAAACACCTTCACAAAAGTCTCAACGGGTAAAGCGTCGTTGCGTCTGAACATTCCGTTTGAAGATTCAGCTTCTATTTCTATACAATTGAGAACGGCAGCGGTGATGATACGGCGGTCTTGAACAGTCGTGGCAGGACCTGACTTATGGCATTGCGGCATCCCTTCTTCTGCTGAGATTACGTCATTGCCATAGGTTTCAGCACCGGGAACCAGATTATTGTCAATTTCCCATCGATATAGGGCATAGCGAGAGGGTGGTTCTGCGGGCGAAAACTCTCCATTGTACCCGCGTCTATACGTAACGCCTTCAATGGTGACACGCGTAGTCCCAGGGTGGTTGAAAGCCATATATTGCGAGAAATTCCAATTGCCGTCTCCGATTTTCCCGGATGAACAGGTATCGCTAGCGTGACACGCATCTCGAGGTAATCCCAGTGCAAGAGACGACGGGGCTTCAGAACATGTTGTATTGGCTTTTTTCGCTGCCCAGCCTTTGGTGACATTGGCCGCCGGGGCATAACGAGGATCATTTTTTTTCTGTTTGAAAGACCCGGAATAAATATCAAACCGCGTATTCACGCCCTGCCGCATTGACGCAATGTTCCCTGTTCTGATGACGACGCCCTCTGATTGGGAAAGGCACGCCGGTGAGATGTCAATTGCAATAGCATCGACCAACGTCGACGCACCTGAATTGCCCCCAAAGGGATCCAGCCAGCCAAAACTTCCCTGCCCATAAGGATCGCTTACATTATTCGGCGTCTTGAATTTAATTTGTTTGCGTTGGAATTCTTTGGTCTCCATCGCTTCGTAAATCGAGGTTGTCTGCCCTTCTTGAGGATTGCAAATAAAGACCGGGGCGGTCCCGCACACGACTTGGTCCATCCCGGCGACGGCTTTTGCGGTGAGTGTTGTGTCTGTCAGTTTCTTAATGAGGGATGACGGGAAAATAGTGGAGACCTCTCTGGGTTTGAGAGACACCTCAACAAAGCGGGCTTCATCAGCTGAGTTTGTTCGATTTTCGACCGGTATGTCCGCATAATCTTCGGCGGGAATGTCATTGTAGTAGGTGATTTTATCTATCTCGATATTTGCGCCCCCGCGTGCAAATTTTTGATCATATGAGAGCAAGTTCAAGATAGCACCCGACGAGCGCGCAATGGCGTCCCTGCGTTGATCCAATTCTGCGGCACCAGCTCGAGAGAGGGAATCTGCTGCGGCTTGTAACTCTGCATCGACATTGTAAATTCGAGCCGCATCGACAGATAATGTGGCCCCCGCCAAAATGACCGGCAAGGAAAGCGTAGTCCAAACCGCGACTGATCCCGAAATACCTCGGTCGCTGTGCGATAGATAAGCTCTTATCAAAGGACCAGAAAAGGGGAATTGCAATTGGGGGAGGGGCACGTGTCTTTCCTTGTAATGAAGGTTAGAGGGGGAAGTTTTAGGGTTAGAATTAGTCAGTAGTTTCAACGGCGATTGGTTCTTTGACGGTTCCGTTTTCATAGGCTTCGCGCGCTGCCTTTTGCCGGGCTTGGTTGGGCGGTATAAAGGTGTTGGCCTTGTCTGCAGCCGTTGGCGCGATGCGCTGCGCGGCAATATTTTGGGCAACTGCATCCCCAAGGCCTGATGAGTGTGCGTCTAGAGCGGGCTGCGCCGTGGCGCACCCTGTTACGGCAAAGCCGACAAAGGTCAGGCCAATGAGAGATTGTTGGACATTATTCCATTGCATGGCCGAAACCTCCGTCGAGTTTACCGCCTAGAAACGCTTGTGCGTCTGAGGGTAAATAAGTGTTGTCTAATGGCGTCGCCAATTGGCTTCTGTCCGCGACCGGACGCGCTAAATGGGGCGTCACAATGATAACAAGTTCCGTCTCAGATTTCTGATAACGCGTTGAAGAAAACAACGAACCGATGATGGGGAGTTTTCCCAGCCAAGGCACATTCTCGCGCGAGTTGGTGCTTTCATTTTGAAGAAGACCGGCGATAGCAAAGCTTTGGGCGTTGCGTAGCTCTACCGTTGTATTGGCTCGGCGCACGCGCAATCCCGGAACCCGGACGCCGCCAATCTCAACGGTGTTTTGCGCATCCAATTGGGACACTTCGGGGGCGACTTTCAAATTAATGATGCCGTCGTCCAAGACTGTTGGTGTGAAAGCTAGGCTTACGCCAAATTTCCGATATTCAATTGTAACTTCTCCAAGGCCGGCAGAAACAGGTATTGGAAACTCTCCGCCCGCCAGAAAGCTTGCGGTTTCGCCCGACATGGAGACCAAATTGGGTTCTGCGAGTGTCCGAATGACGCCTTTTTGTTCCAGCGCATCAATTCTGACATCCAAAGAGGCTGCACCGATACCGCCGCCCAATATGGCGCTGGCAGTCGCATTGACGAAACCGGTTGTACCTCCGACCGCAAAGTCTCCCGGTCCGGCGGGGAGAATATCCCCAGCTGCCGTCAACAACCCGCCGCGTTGTGAGAGTAAGTTAATACCAAGTTCTTTGATGGAATCCCGGCTCGCTTCAACAAATCGAACCTCAAGCATCACTTGATGACTGTCCCGGATGGCCAGCCCGGACGTGACCCGTGACGGTGCATAGGCTTCCGCAATGGATACAGCGCGGTCTGCTACTGCAGCGCTTGATACATCCCCTGAAAGATAGATGCCGCCTGCAAGGGGGCGAACTTCAACAGCCTCCTTCGGAAAAGTTTCAAAAAGCGTCTTTTTTAAACTCGCGACGTCAAATCCAACGGTAACGTCCACAATATCGACCAACTGATTGTCGGCGTCATAGAGCATGACATTTGTTTTACCGCCGGCTTTCCCCAAAACTTGAAAGGAACGATCAGACAGAACGACAACGTCAGCAATATCCACATTTGCGACCCTGATTTGTGAGAACGACGTATCAGTTCGCATGACAAGCGTATCGTCTTTGATAACGGAGGTTGCAGAACGTTCACTGGTTTTTGTATCGACCCAGGACTTGGCTGAAGCGGTGGTGGACATGATTAGAGAGCACGCAAGGGCGGCACATAAAGGCTTTAGGGGGTGTCGCATCTTATCCTCCTGCCAATTCAGAGTCGGGGGTGTTGGCGCCCGTTTCTTTGCGGACAGAGACGGATTGACTTGTATCGCCGCGTATCACTGTGATTTGAGCGACCGCCGGGCTTGATTTTTTAGGTGTCACGCGGACCGGGCGGCGCGGTTTCTTTGCCGAGCTGTCCGAGTTTGCGCGCAAATCGAGTTGCCGCGTATCCAGTGACCTTGTTGTCGAGGGAAGGGCTTCCCCGACCGCGCGCAAAACTAAAGATATAATGCCGCCTTCTTGCGCGATAGCGAGAGCCTGCGCGTCCATGTGGCTGACTTCCAGTGTCACCGTGCGGGCAACTTCCGGGTTATCTTGCCGTCGGTTTTGAGATTGGTCTATCCCGAGAACGCGAACAGATTGGAGTATGATGTCCGAGCGATACAAGGGAATATCTCTTTCTGGATTGGGCTCTGATACATATTGGATGTCGACGAGGTCTCCGGGAACGATGAAGCCCGCAACGCCGGTGACATCATCTACCCTCACAGACACAGCCCGGTACCCGGGCCGTATTCTGGCAGAGAGGGATCCACGGCCATTTAGGCCTGAAACGCGGTGAGGGAGGATAATTTCATTCATCTGAATGTCCGCCAGCATCACGAATGCCCTTGTGTCGAACGGGTCGTAATCAGCTGGAAAGATTTCAGAAAAATCATTCAACGCCTCCAGAGGAACCGCGTCTTGAGGCATATCGACAATGCGCAGCGCATCCGGAGTTAATTCGTCGCCGAATAAGAGGTTAGTATTGGCCACGACGACGGGCACGGTCGAAACCTTGGTGGCTTTTGGAAAAGCAAGTTGAGATGTCGGTTGAGCTGGCGTTTGCCGAAACTCATTCTCCACCGCGCCCTGAATCCATCCTCGGGCCAGAATGATAGCCATAACGCCAAAAACGGCGCTGGCCCCAAGAGTTACAAGTGTGTTTGTTCGCATATCCCGGTGCTTGCTCCAGCCAAACCTAGTTCAAGGCAGATTTGCGGACCCACGTCCTTTGCCTCTGACCTGTCTATAAAGGATGCGTTAGTAAGGTTTCGTTCAGGAATGGAGTGAAGACATTGCTAATATACTGTGTGAAGAAATAATGAATGAATAGGTTCTGAACATCAGGAGTGGAGGCGGTCAATTTAAGCCTCCGTTAAGCCTATAAGCGTAGTTCTCGCAGGCATATTCATCACCACCAAGGAGTGACCCATGTTCATTCGCCGTTTTACAATTTCGTCTTTGTCAGCTGCGCTTTTGGCGTCTGGAGTTTCAGCGAGCGCCCTAACGGCGACTCAAAAAGTTGAAAAAGAAATTATTGTTCAGCAAGCAGACGGAACAAAAGTAACGGAGCTTGTTAGTGCTGCAGAAGTGACACCAGGACAAAAAATTGTATATACGGTGGCCTATACAAATGATTCAAATGAGGCTGCCACGGATATTGTTTTGGCAATGCCCGTGCCTTCTGATGTGCGGTTCTTGGAAGGAACGGCAGATCGCGACGGCGCAATCGTTCGATATTCGGTAGATGGCGGAACCACATTTGTTGAGCGCGACTCACTCGTTTTGCCAGCTGTTGGCGGCGGAACGCGCGCGGCGAGTTCGGATGACATCACGCATATTCAATGGCGCATTGCAGGTCCGGTCCCGGTTGGGGCGAAGGATGAGATTTTATTTAAAGCTCGTTTAAAATAACTCTCTTTCCTTTCAAAGCCTTGAGCCGCAGTGGCAACACTGCGGCTTTTTTGAAGTTTCTGAGAAAACAATTTATTTTTACTGATAAAGTCCAAATTTCAGAACGGTTAAACTCCATACCTATTTAAAAAATATAGATAATTTTAGGTTATACAGAAATAGATTTGTATTTTATTTAGACATTATTAACCAAGCTACTTGGCATGCATTTAACCATCCTATCGTAATTAACTTTGGTCAACTAACCAATGGGATAAAAAATGACCAATAGAAAACTAGTGAAAGGGCTGATGGGAGCTACAGTTCTTACCGCGCTTTCAGCGGGAAATGCCTTCGCGCAAGTAGACAATGAGTTTACGGCTGCGGGCCTCCCTATTTCAAACACGTTCACTTTAAACTATGAAGTGAACAACACGCCGCAAACTGAAATTAACAACACAGCGACACCAACTGTATTCAACGTTGATCGTCTTGTTAACGTTACAGTCAGCAGCCCTGCCAACACTATGGTTATCGCCGATCAAGATGATGCGCTTTTGCCATTCGTTCTTGTCAATAATGGTAACGATACTCATGCCTATCTACTCGGTTTTGAGCAAGCTGGCAGTGATCAATTTGATACAACTGCTGCGACAACCGCACCGGACATCATCTTTTACGTGGATAGTGATGACACAAACGCAGATGGTGTATTAAGTGATGCCGAGCGTGCTGCTGCTACGCCGCAGAGTTATAACACGACACCGGGTTCAGTAAATATACCGGTTTTGCTTGCTGATGATCGTGCGTTTGTATTTGTTCGTCAAAATATTCCTGCGGGCCTTACGGATGCGGACCAGTCCGGGATCCTGCTTTATGCTGATACACAAACCATCACTGGCGGGTCGGGCACTACGTTGACTTATACAGAGACACTTGGTGACACTGATGGAAACGATGCTAACGCACTAACGGTCGAGAATGTTTTGGCTGATGAAGACGGCCCTGCAACAACGAATGACGGCGCAACAGATGGTGCGCATTCAGCGCAAGGTTTCTATATTGTTGAAAACCCGAATGTGACCGCAACCAAAGAAGTCTTTGGTGTTTCCGCCGCAACAGCCGGAACATGTGATGCGATTGCAGCCGTCGGCAGCTATAATAAACCTATAGAGAATACTGAATACTTCACACCAAATAGCTGCGTGGAATATGTCATTCAGGTAGAAAACTCTGGTTCCACAGATGCAACAAATATCGATCTGACCGATATCCTACCTGATAATCTGACAATTCGACAAGCTGCAGTTCGCGGTGATCTTGAGCTATCCGCAACAGCACCTGTCGGAAATCTGGCGCAACCAGGCGCGGGAACACCTTGTGACAGCGGCGCATGTACAGTTGCTTTGACAAATGCCGAGTTGGCTTCGGGCACGCCCGGTACGCCAACTGTCGGTTATCTCGTTATCCGAGCCACAATCGATTAGGTCGTCTGCTCCGGTTCTTTGACACGGGTCGTCATTCTGATTTTTGGGATGACGGCCCTGTCTAAACGACATGGGTATGTGCCTGTCGTCTTTTCGGCCGGGTTTCCAGACCTGCCCAAAATCAACTTGAAAAGTCTATATGATTGCCCCCGTAATTTGTGACACGTTCTTCTAAACATATCCCCGGCCTTATGGTCCTCGCTGCTACAGCTTGGGTTGGAACGTCTTCAATTGCTCACGGGCAAGATGATTTATCCGTCCGCAACTTCGGTACGGAAGTCGTGAATGTCGCGACAATGTCATATACTGTCGGCTCCGACCGACGCACAATCGGCACGGGCGCCGCTGTTTTTGTTATCCGTCCTGGGGCTAGTGACGCTGTCATCGAATTTTTCCGCCATGCGCCCACAGCGAATAATCCTATTTTCCGCGATATTAACGGGACGGACTATTCCCCCTCCGGTGAACTCGCCGGACCTTTCAATTCTATCGGTGCGCCAGTGACGACAGGTGGCAATCGCATTGATTTGTCCGAGGCCATTCCACTTATACCTGCGACGACCTATCTTGCCGGAGAACTGATGTTCGTACGCGTTACGGATACAAGCCAAAATTTGAACAGTGATGAGATAGAGACCGTCGTTATCACAATTGAGGCCAGCAATGGTGATGTGATTACCCTACGACTTTATGAAACCGGTCCCGATACGGGCGAGTTTTTTGCTTATCTCCCCTCTACGTCCGGGACAGGCGTTAAAGGCGATAATGTTATTAGCAGTGGCGGGAACACGCAGCTGACAGCAACTTATATGGACACATTCGACAGTACTGATGTCACTGTCGATACGGCCGTGCTTAACCCGCTAAACACGGTCTTCTCTTCCGCCGATGGCACTCGGCTTGACGACGCCATTGTGACATTAATCAATGTCGAAACAGGAACGCGCGCAACGGTTTTTGGTGTCGATGGATTTTCCACCTTTCCTGCAAATGTCGTTTCCGGGGACGATGCAGTTGATAGCGCCGGTATGGTCTATGAAAGCAATGTCGGCGAATTCAGTTTTCCCGTTGTCCAGCCGGGAACTTACCGCGTCGAAGTTGAGCCGCCCGAAGGGTTTTCTTTTTCTTCCATAGTGCCAGAGAATGATTTGTATGATATTGGCGCGGAGGCTGGATTTGTCATCACGTCGGCTTCCATGGGTGATGTGTTTACTGTGACGGAACAAGGGCCGCTGCGGTTCGATATTCCGCTCGACCCCGAGAGCAATCTCGTCTTAACAAAAACAGCCGACCGGGAGACCGCTGACGTCGGTGACTACATTAACTACACTGTTACGGTGCAAAATACGGGTGATACTGCAGCGTCCGTAGACTTGTACGACACGCTTCCAATCGGTTTTCGCTATGTCCCTGGTACGACACGGATTGCGTCTCTTTCTTCCGATGATCCTGACGTCTCTGATGATGCGACGCTTTTAACATTTGATTTGAATGCGCTCGGCGCCGGCGAGACGATTGCCCTTAATTATGCTTTGCTCGTCGGACCCGGTGCGCATTTTGGGGATGCCGTTAACGAGGCGGTTGTTCGCGATCCGCTCATGCAGCCTATTTCGAATGTTGCGCGCGCAGGCGTCCGTCTACGCGAGGACCTGTTGCGGTCGACCAGTACAATTATCGGCCGCGTTACGGAGCAAAGCTGCGATGGGGACGCCGATTGGGCTCGCCCGATTAATCGCGGGGTAGGCGTTGACGGGGTTCGCCTCTATATGGAAACGGGTGCCTATGTAGTGTCTGATCCTGACGGGTTATTTCATTTTGAAGGCGTGAGTGAAGGAACTCACATTGTGCAGGTCGATGAGGAGACTCTTCCAAAGGGTTTTGAGTTGATGACATGCGAAGAGAACACGCGCTATGCTGGCGCGAATAACTCGAAATTTATTGACGTCCAAGGCGGCGGGATTTGGCGCGCAAATTTTTATTTGAAGCAAACCGGTGAAACCGAAAAATCTGTAAAAGAGGATAGTTTCAAAGACACAACAGAGCATTTAGAGTTCGACAGCCTTTGGCTTAACGAACAAAATCCAACGGCCGAATGGGCCTATCCGTCTCCCGAGCGGACGCCTTCCATTCCCTCTACTCATGTTGGTATTAAACATGGGAGCGGGCAATCGGTATCCATTCGATTGAATGATCGTGATATTGCCGGCTATTATTTCCAAGGCGCTGATACGAGTGCGAGCGGCGAGGTCAAAATTTCACGCTGGCGCGGTCTACCGCTCCAAGATGGACGTAATGTATTCTTGGCTCAGGTGCATAATTCAGATGGAACTCTGGCCGAAACCATCCGGCAAGATATTTGGTACGTTAAGAATATTGCTCGGGCCATTCCGGTCCCGGACCAATCCGTGCTCGTTGCGGATGGCCGAACATCGCCCGAAATCGCTATTCGCTTGGAAGATCAATCCGGTCGCCCGGTCCATGCGGGCCGTATTGCCCGGGTGAATTTGGAAGAGCCTTATCGTCTTTTGGATGCCGCAGGTGACAATCGTTTGCGCGAGCAGACAGAGACATTAATTGCGCCGCTTTCAAACCGCCGCGAGTTTACAGTTGGCCGTGACGGCATCATGCGGGTTCCATTGGAGCCTACGCTGAAAACCGGTAAAGTCACTGTGAAGGTCACTTTGGATACGGGTCGGGAAATTCCGATCTATATGTATCTTGAACCTGAAAAGCGCGACTGGATTCTGGTGGGCTTGGCTGAGGGCAGCGCGGCTTTGCAAGATGTAAAAGGGAATATGAACGCCTATGCGGGCGATGCGGACGATATTGTAACGGATGGCCGCGTGGCCTTTTTTGCCAAAGGTATGGTCAAAGGCAATTGGCTCATGACGCTCGCCGTAGATACAGATAAACGCCGCGGAAACCGCGACACGGGCTTTGAGGGTGAAATTGATCCTAACGCCTATTACTCACTCTATGGCGATCGAACCTATCAGGAATTCGAAGGGGTCTCGCGCTATCCACTTTTCATTAAATTGGAAAAGCGGCAGGCTTATGCGTTATTTGGAGATTTTGATACGAATGTCACCGAAGGCCGTTTGACAAGTTATAATCGAAAGCTGACGGGTCTGAAGGCAGAATATATTGGTGACAAACTTCAGGTCCTCGGGTTTGCTGCAGAAACAAATCAAGGCTTCGTGAAAGATGAAATTGCTGCGGAAGGTCTGTCCGGACCCTATTTTTTATCCAATGACCGCGTTCTGGCCCAATCAGAAGAAATCACTGTCGAAACGAGAGATCGTGTCCGTCCGGATATTATTTTGGAAACAAAAACACTTGTACGCTATCTCGATTACACATTGGATTATTTCACTGGTGAAATTCTTTTCCGCCTACCCGTTGATGCAACAGATGCGAATTTCAACCCCAATGTTATCGTCGTCGATTATGAAACGTCCGAAGATGCCGAACGAAATGTAACGGCGGGCGGCCGTGTGCAGACTCAGATTTTGAATGATAAAGTTCAAATCGGATCAACATTTACACATGAAAATGGCAGTGCGTTGGCGGCAGGCGCAAAGTCCAACCAAATTGGTGTGGATGTGATTGCCCAACTTACCGACTCGACAGAGATGCGCGCGGAGTATGCTGTAACAGACCAATCCGGCGACGTTGCAGGGACGGCCGATGCGAAATTATTGGAGATTGTTCATACATCTGAATCAGTTCTGGCAGAAGCTTATTTCCGCGAGGAAGAGGCCGGGTTTGGTCTGGGTCAGCGGGCGTCGAACACGAACGGGGTGCGTCGCTATGGTGCCCGCGGCACAGTCAAGCTTCAGGAAAACAATGATTCAGAGACAGGGCGCCGGTCTACGCGTCAGATGGAAGTCGAAGCTTACCGTGAAGAAAACCTCTCAACAGGCGACGCGCGAACAAGCGGTGAAATTTTAGCGACGCAAGATGGAAACAAATTGGACGCCTCGGCGGGCTTGCGCATTACCGAAGATGATTTGGTGAATGCTGATAACCGCACGTCTCTTTTGGCGGTTGCGCGCGCCTCCTATGACATCAGTAAGCATGGCTTGACAATCCAAGCGTCTGCAGAGACCCCGATTAGCGGGCAAGACGGCGTTTCTGCCCAACCGCAGCGTTTGATGCTCGGTGTTGACAAGCGGGTCGGAAATGTTGCGACAATTAATATGCGGCATGAGATTTTAAATGGCGGTGGCCAGCAATCTGCGAACACGACATTGGGTTTGTCGGCCACGCCATGGTCCGGGGGGTCGGCAACGGTAGCTGCCGATAATTTATCGAATGAGAGCGGACGCCGCCTTGGCGCGACATTTGGATTGGACCAATCGGTTCGGTTGACTGACAAAATTTCAGGTCAAGTGGGTGTCAGAGCGCGCCGTATGTTGAGACAAGAAGCTGAGTTTGTTGAAGTCGCGCCTGACGCTGTTACCTCGCCGTTTGAGACGAATGAGGATTTTCAATCCATCTACGTCGGCTCCGCCTATCGCAATCAGAAAATGAGCGCCTCCGCGCGGGTGGAAGTTCGCGATACGCGTGATGACCAGACATGGGTGCTTTCAAGCTCTGTTGCGCGTGATTTGTCAGACACACTATCTTTGGCGGCAACCGCGCGCGGGCGTATTTCTGATGCAACAGGAGCGCTCGGAACAGATAAACATTACGAAGCGCGTGTGGGGGCGTCTTGGCGTCCGCGCAATGAAGACACAGTCTTCTTTAACCGCTTTGATATCGTCAACTCCCAACCGCTCAATGACATCAACACGACAAAGCTCGTGAATAATGCGGCCATGAATACGATGGTTACGGACCGTTGGCAGCTCTCGACGAATGTCGGGACCAAATATGTCAAAACGCAGGTCAGCGATAATTCGCTGTCCAATTGGACTCACCTCGTGGGTGCGGAAACTCGATTTGACGTGACCGAAAGAATTGATTTGGGGCTACGCGGCGCGGTCATGTCGAATAAGGAGACTGGCACAGCTTATTCTTGGGGGCCAAGCCTTGGTGTGTCGCCCGTTGACAATGTTTGGATAAGTGCCGGCTATAATGTTCAAGGTTTTAAGGATAGAGACTTTGAAGCTGCTGAATATGCACGCAAAGGTGCATATCTGCAGCTTCGAGTGAAGTTTGACCAAAACACAGCTGATGGATTGCTGCGCCGCATTAGCCCGTCAGTCACCGCAGTTGGCCCTGTCGAGAGTCGCCAAGTTTTAAGCGCGCCAAAAGTCATTCAAGCGCCGAGAGTGGCTGCCATTGCGCCTTTGAAACAGGTCGCGCAGGCTCAACCTCCCGTCACATTTGTTGAGCCGCCCGCGACGATTATCGAAGCCGCAAAAGCCGTGTCGCCGCAGGTTCTCTCCACTATTGCAGTCAAACCTGCTGAGGATGTAAAATCGGATATTGCCGAGCCCGGACCTGTATTTGCACCAAAAAATTTAAACCAATGTGGTAGCTCACCCATCGCTATTTTCAATGTGCCTGTAGACGCAGAACCAAAACAGCTGTCCCATTTGGGTACTTTGCCCCAATTTGGAAACAGTCAAGGTCTTTCGCCCGCTGAATTTTATGAGAAGCTGAATGCGCGATATTTGGACAACATGACAGACAAAGCCTATTTGGATCACTTGTTCGTTTCTATGGGATACAGCGAGGGTTGGGCGGAGGCGCGGCCAGATATGTTTACCGAAGAAATTCTTCCCATTGGCACACGTGGATTAATGGGATTTGGACAACCACATCATTATAGTTTTTCTATTCTTCCCGTTGCGGAAAAAGATCGTGAAGCGTTCCGTATTCAAAGCAGAAACGGCACTGTTGTGCATTTCATGAAAACATGCGGAAATTATATGTATGCGTGTGAATAGGAGTGGCCGCTCAGTCGTCCAAGGCGCGCCCTAGATAGGTGTAAATTTCGGGCAATAATCCGGCATCTCCAACTGCAACAACACGTCCGCCATCAGCGGCGCTTCCGCCTTCCCAATTTGTGAGCTTGCCGCCTGCAGCTTCTACAATCGGAATGAGGGCGCGGACATCGCAAGGTTTCATGCCGGCCTCGACAATGATGTCCATCCGGCCTTCAGCTAAAAGCCCATAGCCCAACGCATCGAGACCTAAGCGCATGAACTTGGTCCCGGCACCAATAATTTTGAAAGCGGCCAATTCACCGGGACGAAACATACCGAAGGGCGCTGTGCACCCCAAAATCCCGTCGCGAATTTCCGGACACTGTCTGGTGCTGAGATTATTTTTAGGGTGGGCCGGGCGCTCGACCCAACTGCGCCGCTCTTCATTGTCTGTTCTTCCCATATATTTTGTGTCGAGAGCGGGGAGATCAATCATCCCTAAAACAGGTCTGGAGTCATGGGAGACAGCGATTAATGTACTCCAAACGGGAACTCCCGCCACGAAGGCTCGGGTTCCATCAATCGGATCTAAGGTCCAAGAAAATGCATTTGTTCCGATATAATCAGGGCGTTCTTCCCCCTCTATTGAATCATCGGGGAAAGTTTTTCGGATGAACGCCCGCAGCGCATCTTCTGCGTCTATGTCTGCTTGGGTCACCGGATCATAGGCGGCCCCTTCCGCTTTATTTTCGATACCTTTTGGGTCTGCGAATAGTGGGAGGGTAATGTCGCGCGCGATACGCGACAGATTAGAGAATTGATCAAGGCGGGCTTGGATATCAGAAGCAAGGGTCATGCGCCCGCAGCTATCAGCCTATGCGGGAGCTGTCTATTGACCAATCTGCCTATGGGGCCACGAGGCGCAATTTCGGCTTGTTGGCTTGCTCAAGTGACTTCGCCAAATCCAATAAATGTTTTCGCGGCGCGTCATCCATTGCGTAATATGCCCGCACCAGATCCATCGTTTCTTTACGGGACAGCACGTCAGGAGCAATTGTATCCGTGTCCGGATTTTCGGACAGCGGGTCAAATGAACCCAAACCTTCATAGAAATATTGAATTGGCACAGAAAGGGCTTCGGAGAGCTCAAAAAGACGCGCCGCCGACACTCGGTTTGCGCCGCACTCATATTTCTGGATTTGCTGGAATCGTATCCCGACTTCCTCTGCAAGTGTTTGTTGAGTCAAACCCAAGAGACGTCGGCGGCGGCGCAGACGTTTGCCAACATGAAGGTCTATGTCACTGGTCATAAGGAAATTCCCGAAGCTTGGTGCATTATTCGCTTATGAGGAGAGCAAGTCGCGTGCCAATTTTCGCCTCGCGGGGGAAAATGTCAAAGGAAGCGCTTGAATTTTATTGAGCGGCCAAATCTTGTGGTAAGGCCGAGGCCACAATGGCCTGGGTGATGTCAGCAATATTGTCAGCCAACGGTTGGAACCCCGGTTTTGGATTTAAGGTGACAGGATTCACATAGAGATCTCGATTCACCTCAATTTGAATGGCCTCAACACCTTCATTTGGTTTTCCGTAATGGGTTGTCGTATATCCGCCCGCATAGGGGTAATTTATCCCGACACTATACCCTGCTTGTGTAAAAAGCTGCCGAAACAACGCGAGGGTATCGGCATGACAAGATGTTCCGAAACGGTCGCCCAAAATGATGTCCGGACGCCTTGACCCCATGGGTGCAAATCCCGGCATAGAATGACAGTCCACAAGAAGGGCTCGACCAAATCGGTCGAGGGATGTGTCGAGCAAGTGTTTTAAGGCAGCATGATAGGGGTGATAAAGTCGAGTTAATCGCAAGCGGACATCCTCTAAGGTCGGCGCGCGCGTGTAAATTGGTAAGCTTTCAGACAAATAGGTTGGGACAACCCCGAGGCCGGCTGCAGCACGGGGCGTTGGATGTTGATAGTTCGGGTCTGTTATTAAACCCTCCCACTCGCTTGGTAATTCACTTTCAGCGCGATTTACGTCAACAATCACCCTCGGAAACAAGGCTCGAAGGAAGGGGGCTCCAGCGGTCACCGAGCTTTGAAACAGTTGGTCGATAAAAATATCTTCATTTCGGCGCAGCTGGTGAGCGGATAACGACGAACGCGCTAAAAGAGGTTTTGGATATATTGACCCTGAATGCGGCGATGCAAAGACAACACCAGCCCGCCACTTTGCAGGCGTCGAAACCTCATGACCCGCTCCGTAAGCCGCCAAGTTCTCCGGCTTGAATTTGTTCCTAAATCTCATTCTTCATAGACTATAGACGGCAAAATCGGGCACGTCCTTAGACATTTTTAAGTTTGCAGGAGTACGGGAGTGCATGTTGGCCGGTTCATTGCATTGTGAGGCGCCAATACCCAAAATGAAACATGACCCGGACAGAGACCCATGGCGACAATTTTATATGCAGAAGATGATGATGGAATGCGTCGATTCTTTGAAAAAGCTCTCGAAAAAGCCGGTCATCATGTGATTGCCTGTGCGGATGGAGAGCGGGCATTGCGCGCTTTAAAATTTGCGGACGGCGCTTTTGATATGTTGCTGACCGACATTATGATGCCTGGAATTGACGGAATAGAGCTGGCAAAACAGGCTGAAACACTGTCTCCGGGTATCAAAATCATGTTCATTACAGGGTTCGCTGCCGTCGCCATGAGTGATCAAGATGTCAGTAGTCAAACGGTTTTATCTAAGCCTGTCCATCTGCGTCAGCTCGTAGATGAAGTCGATCGGCTGATTGCGGCCTAGTCACGCTGCGATTGTGCCCGGATTAGGGCTTGCCACTCCGAAGCGCCTTGCGTATAGCGCCGTTTCCCGAACACAGACGAGGCCTATCGTCTGTTTCATCGTTCAGGTCTGGACGGGCGATTAGCTCAGCGGGAGAGCACTACATTGACATTGTAGGGGTCACTGGTTCAATCCCAGTATCGCCCACCAGACCGACGGATTTCAAGCCAAACACGCTTTTCATGATTGTTTGTTCATGCCATGGAGCGTTGGGCCTTTCGCATGTGGGTGCGAGATTTTACTAGACATCGGATGTAGGGATACGATGACCGGACTCTCCCGTCAGTTTAAACATTCTATAAAGAAATTGCTCGCGCCAGATTCTTTGGACGAAATTTTTATGATGTCCAAATCCAGTCCGGTTTCTCACGAGGGGAATATTGCATTCTCAGCGTTCCAAAACCGTGTTTTTGAAGATATTTTTCCAGACTTTACCTATGAATTTTGTACAACAAGTCAGACGAAACTGTCGGAAAAGGGTGAAATTCTAGATATCGTGACGGTATTGTGGAATTTGCCCGATGAGTGCCTATCCAGTTACATGCAAAATGCTCATTTGGACTCATTGTCGCCGTTAGTTTACGCTAATCCGGGTCGGGCGCTTAACTATACGCATATCATTCGGGCGGAGCGCCTTGAGGAATATCCCTTCTTCGTCAATCACTGCCTAAAGTTTGGAATACATCAAGCGATGTCGGTGGGGTTCCTAAACCCCGGCCATGAGAGCACATTTTTATCTTTTGATTATCTGGGCGACGAAAATAACTTAAGTTGGGTTCCATTCGATCACGTAAAAATTGAATTAGCCTCCTTCCCTTTCGCTTTGGCATGGCTATACCGAGCGGGAGTATTTGATGAACGGCGATTAAAAAAAATGTTCTTACTGCTCTCCGGGTTGACCGAAAGCCGGTTATTGAACCTGCGGAAATATATAAATTCGCCCATGCAAAGCTTTGATCAACAAGCGGCGGACTTGGGCATTACCGCCAGTACGTTGAAAGAAGATTTGGGTACTATTCGCGATAAAACAATTATAAAATTAGGCCTTAAGACGGACCCCAACCGCAACACCCCCACGCGCTTGCTTGATCAGCACTATAGTTTTTTAAGCCTGTTGGGCGATCACACTGCCGAGTTGGAGGGTTTACCGTCTTGACCGTTAGCCGCTGACGTAATCCATTCCGATACCATCGATTTGGCGAGATAGTCACATCTCATTTCCGCAGGTAGACTATCAAAATTTCCAACAACGCCCGTGCATCGGTCAGCGCCACATAAACAGCGTTCCAAGACCCAGTTTGAATTTTCTGAACATCTGTAATCCCATGTTAATTGTTCGTCTCGCGCAATATCTCGTATTGTAAATATTTCTGTTTTATTTCGAATGCCGCAATTGGGATCGCAAGAATGGCATAGTCGATGCGCCAAGCCCTTATATCCGAAGACATATTCCTTCGGCCCGACTTGAATAGCGTGGTCCCGCATTATTTCGGGCAACCCAAGAGCTGTGTCTGAGTGATAGGTCTCCCCGCTGAAAATGGCGATGCGGGTGCCGGCTGGAATATTTTTTGTTGCAAAAACGGCGAGTCCTGATTTTCCGTTTGGTGTGACGACGACCGCAGTCTCATCAGTTGGTTGAGAGATATAATATTGTGTCCGATATTGCCGTTTTTCTCGTGCGGCTGTTCTTAACGCGTAATTCCAGTGTTTCTTATCGCCCGTGATTAGAAATAGGGCTTGGGACATCTGAGCGCAAAATACTATCGGGTGATCATTTTTCAAAATCCCAAACACGAGGCGGTCATTCAAGGCTGTATTTAACGTATGCGCAGTCCCATGTGGTGGAATTTCAGAGGCGAGAGGTAAGGCGGCATGGGCCGGACTGATTTTCTGGGCCATGGACTTCATCATTTTATAAAAAACGTCCCCACCTTGAATGTCCGGATTTAAGACTTGAGCGGAAATTGTCATGAGCGGGTCTGTTGGGTTTAATCCGAAGTGATATGCTATTTTGTCGAAAAATCGCTTTGGGTCATCGTGGAGGCGCTCATCTTCATAGGCGCTAAAAAGAAGGGGATTGGACCATTCTTCACTCTGGAATAGCCTTTCGACGGTTCCCATTCGCGAATGCAATAAGCCTTTTAATTGCCCACTCGCGCTGTGTCTGACAAGTGTTACATATCCGGGATCTGTAAGCCTGTCTTGTATAAGGGTTCTGCATTTCCCTTTATCCGTCCAAAGATGAAATCCGGTCGGAAGAAGAACCGATTCTAGGTCTTCCGGAGGAGGGGCCTTCATGGCGCGTTGGAAGGCGGCCTCGCGCAAAGTCTCTTGGCATATTCTGCGTTTTTCGGGATCAGACAGGGCAACACTCACCGTGTAGGCGTCGAAGTCCAAACTATGAGGCAAGGACTGAAGCGGGTCGCTTTCATGAAAAGCAAAATGAAAATAGGGAGCCCTACAGAAACTACGTCTAAAATAGTCGGCTATTTCAAGCACCACCTCGGTCGGCAGAGTCTCTGCATCATAGGTGCAACTGCTGATAGGATTTTTATCCCCGAGATTGTCACTTAGAACTTCAACTTCAGGGCATGTCTCCATGTCTACGCCAATAATATCGCTTCCCGCGGCGTGGGCTGTCTTTAGTTTGTCTATTGTTTGCGATGAATAGCGCATGCCTGGGATGATTTCAGGAATCCCCGGAGGATATTGCCGGATAGTTGAAGCCGCAACCCTGCCCGTCGCCGCGCGCAATGCGACGCGCTCTGTTGGAGCCACAAAGGCATCCCATGCGCGGATAATGTCATGCGTATCATTGGTCATAATTATGGCTCAAATTTTGGGTGAGGGAGATATTTAAAGCCGCCTTTAAGCGAAATAGGATTTCATCAATTTGCGTAAGAAATTCGGGTGACCCGCAGAGAAGAAGCAAAGTGCTGGCTGTCGATTTTTCCACATCGACGGCAAACTCGCTCGACAGCACTGCGGCCCAGCGCCTTGCGTCGAGATTTTCAATGTCATGGGTACTAATAAGGATGTGGGTGGGGTCATGTGTCTCTGCGCCAACGTCAGTAGGCTTAACAATTCGAAGCGCAGGATGTACGTCTTGAATGCGTTCGGATAATTTTTTGGCAGCCTTTTCAGCGTGCTCGAAAAACCTATCCCAAGCGCCAGTGGTGATTTGTTCAAGACGATATTCGGCAATCATAATGTCAACAAACGACACACTTGAGGACCTAAAGCCAAGATCTAAAGCTTCATCCCAGAGCCGCGCAATCGCTTCATTTTCGGTCAGAATACACCCCAAGCTGGACGGCGTAAGACCGCGTTTATGCGGACTCGTAATCCAGACGTCGCAAATAGAGGACAATGCGGGTTTTTCATTTTTTGGGCTGCGAAATCTCAAAGCGTCCCAGGCCCCGTCAACAACCACTGAAATCCCATTTGATTTCGCATAGTTATAAATCTTTATATCTTCTGACGGGGACCGAAACCCATCATAGGAGGGAAGAACAAGAACTAGAGCTGCAAATCGGTGTGGGCCATGTAGTTCTACAAGGTCTTTGACTTTTTCTAACGTCAGGGGCCGAACGGTTTCGTATTCCGGCTGGTGTTCCCGAACCAAACGGACGGCGGTCCAACGCCCAAATATAAGGCCGCCAATTGTACTTTGATGGCAGACATCATCAAATAATATCAAATCTCGCTCCGGGCACAGTTTTGGAAATACGGCAATCAATAAAGTCAGTAATGCGCCCGAGGATCCGCCAAATGAAAGGCTCGCAAACCGCCCCCCGTAAAGCTCGGTCAACAAAATATTGACACGGTTCACGGGTCCCAGGTCTGAAGAAGACGGTAAAGAGAACCCTCGGTGTGAAATTGAATGTTCGGCAAACTCCCAAAGCGTACTGTAAATATTTGAGAAAATTTTCGATAGATGATCAGTATGGCGAGGCCTAAATAGGCTGAGAATGAATAGCTTTCCTAAGGGGTTTAAAACCAACGCAACGAAAGACAAAATATCTCGACGGCGGACGGACAGCGGGTCAGGGGATGTTGTCATTTTTTTCGGGATGAAATTTTGATCGGCGTGCAGAATGAAAAACGCTTCCCCTGGAAAAGGGATTTAAAAATCGACCCGCGAAGGGATTGGGTCCGGGTCTGGGTCTGCAATAGATTTGGCATGCGGTCTTCCTTGTTGGAGTCCAGCTTCTAAATTTCTGCTCGGTGATGCCATGAACCGGTCCGAAACTCATTCAAACGTTCTGTCGTTAAGTCATTGAAAATATGATTTAATAAATCGAGACTTGCCGTATGTTATCTTAATCGGGCGCCGTCATTTTTATGTCGTCTATCCCAATTTCAGGAATAGAGTTTCGAATGTTCTCGGGAGGGATGTTGGCAAGAGCTCCATCCATGCCCAAAAATGTGCAGTGCCGAAACTTTGCGTCTAAAAGAAGTTCTGCTCCGTAGCTTTCTGCGAAGGCACACTGTGAAAAAATGCACCGATCAAAAATGACGTTTTCAAAATGAGAGGAGAAAAACTCTACATCTGCAAAATGACATTGAGAAAAGAATGTCCCTTTCATCTCACAACCGGAAAAACTACTGGCTTGAAATCGGGAGCCTTGGAAAAGGCAGTGCAATACATTCGTATCTAACACCCGCCAATGGTGAAAAATAGATTGAGGAAATACGGTTTGAAAGAAATGCGACCCGGTGACTTTCACATGACTCCACTGGGTCATGGCAAAACGTGAATTTTCAGTTGTTAGACTTTCAACATGTCCCGGTGTGAAATTTAACTGGCTCATATCCGCGGATTTTAGGTGAAGTGCAGAAAGGCTTTGGGTTAGAAACCGAACGTCTTGTGCCTCGGCAGCATCAATGAACGATGATTTGAAATTCAGCCCTTTAGGTTGCTGTGTGAGTTTAAAGTCCGAGCTATTAAATAGCGACGTAACTCCAGACATAGGGAAGGCCGCCCCAGTACGTTTAAGTCGTTCCAGGTTAAAACATGACCAGACAAAAAATAACAGTGCAGTGGCGTTTTGCATTTGGGAGAACAGGCTTAACCCACGTGTCTCGAGATCCGCAGGATGGATGTGTTCGCGAATTATAGTCAGCGCTACGTCCCATGCCGAATTCGAAGCTTCATCGAATCGAAGAGCCGCTTCTTTTTGACAAAAATCAGCTAAACTTGGTCCGTGATGTCCCTCGGATGAAAGTTTAATCCAGTCCTTTAACGCAATTTCAAATTCAACTGACGTCCCGAAGGAAGCGATAAGCAGGCTGAACTTATCTAGAATATAAGTGCTGATCAAATATTCGGAAAAGCCTTCATGGACAAACTGAACTCGTCCTGTATCAATATTTGCGGCACCTTGTGACAGAGCGCTGTGTTGCCCCGACATGAGAAAAATTGGAGATGTTTGGCCCGGCGCCTCGAGGAATTTCAAAGCCGTGAAGGCCCCCTTTATTTCGGGGTCGTCAACATCTTCATATATCCGCCGGAGCGAAACGGTCTGCCCGGCTTTGTTGTGCCACACCGTCACAGCAATGTACTGGAAAACCCTGAGCAAGAGCTTCTCATCTAAGACGTGCCGGAGGTTTAAAGTTTGATGCTCTAAAATTGTTTTGAATATTTGGTTCCTGTTGGAGGTGTTGGTCAGAGCGTTAATCCGCTCATGGGGCAAGGCAAGGGATGAATCGTTCTGGTTTGCTTTAAGACCCGACTGGCACATCAGAAAAGTGAGCAGTGGGACCCGTCCAAACTGAAAGAACTCATCATATTCTACACTCAAAAAATCCGGAAGGCTTTGGTCTTCCATGTAGCCATTTGCATCGAGATATTTGTCCCACCAGGTCCCGCGTAAATCCGCTCCGTGGCCGGTTTCCGAAGCGGTTTCATTGCGCAAGCTCCCATCCAGGCCGCACATAATAAAACGCCGGGCGTTATCCAAAGAAATTTGATTTGCGTAAAATGAAACATGGGACTCTTGACCCAGAGCCATAATTTGAAGTGTTTTATTGTGAGCAGCACACGCCGCTTGCTCCATCTTCAATGTTTTGATGAGCTGACTTATTGGATTTTGAGAGGCTTGAGACCCATGATATATTTGGTCTATCCCATCCAATATAAGGGAAGCTTTTTTAAAAGATGATAATCTGAAGTGTTTCAGAAAAGATGAGGCCGAAAAAGAATCGCCAATGGGTTGACTGGGATTCAGCATGTCGATGTCGATGTCTGAGAGTCGGTCTCCGCGCAAGTAAATCGGAAATACGTCTCCGCTGCAAAATGTTTGAGCTAAGTGCAATGCGGCCATAGACTTACCGGCGCCCGGACCCCCGCTTATGAAAATCCAATCATTTTGTGTCGCGGTTAAATCGGCGTCTGGCGGAAGAGCAATGATATCTTCAATGTCTTGCGGCGTTGCCTCGGCGGTGTCTGCGGCTCCCAACTGAATAGGGACATAAATATCGGACGATGAATAATTTTGATTTGGGAACTTTCCAAAATATAGCTCTTGTATCCAATTGCGATGCTGCGCGCAGATAAGGTTGGAAAGCTCTGAGGACTCTTTTTGCGTATTGTCCTGAGTACGGCCTGCAGAATGCAGAGCCCAAACAGTTTCAAAGGCCGTTACCCAGCTTTTTGCAAGATCGGGGGCGGTCACCGTTTCAATCATTCTTAAAAAAGCACTGGAGTAGCGAGTAGGAATAACGTCCCTGTTTTTCCATTTGTTTATTGTAACGGTGCTAACGAGCTTGCCTCGGGTAAAGTCCTGAAATGCGTCGCTAAAACTATCTTCCGTCCAATGCCCAACTTGAAAATAAAACCTGAAAAGTTCTGAGGGGCTAAATTTTGTAAAATCTTCCGGTGGCGGGATCTTGATAGGTTTACGCAAAATTCGCACCTTTTAATTGTAATTGTAATTACGCAACGAAACCGCAAATCGCCCGACAATCGTAGGGTGTGGCAACTGGGCTAATCTCATAGAGCAGAGAAGTACTCCTAGCGGAGGATGAAGTGATGATTCAAGATGTCTTGGAGTTTGAAGGGCTTTCTAGTTTTTCTGCCTGAACATCCAAACAATCGGCACTTCGGCAATACTTAATCCCTTCCAATTTTGTTGGAATGGGAGGGTTTGTAATTCTTCGCGTAACATTGTTTGGAATCCGTAATTCCCACTTACGAAACGGTACCATCTTGTTTCGGCGGATTGTTGAACCTAAACCGCGCCTTCTGATAAAGCGAGGCAGGCCAAATTTGCGTGTTGAGACGAGTGCAGCTGCAGGTCCTGATGTGGCGAAATTTGTTCTTAATCTCGAAACAGGTTTTGACGTCTCATCGGGGCCTGCGCCCTATTTACAGCTGACATTCTATGAAAATCTCTCTGTTGAAAGACGGTTGGATGGCTTGTTGCTTGGGCTTGCATCACTTATGGCAATAGCGTGTCATTTTTTCGCGTTATAAAATCCACGGTTTTATCCGTAGGCCTCCTCGGCGTGAACCTGCCGATAGCGGAGGCGCGAGACCTTTCTCCGCGAGAGAGGTCCGTCTGTTCGTCATTACGCGCGTGCATCGATATAACCTCCCGGCATGACGCGTCCGAATTTGACTATGATGTGTTAGAGGCCGAATTTCGGCGATTCGGTTTCGGCGGGAAACAAGCGCTCTTTACCTTGCTGGACAGTGATAAAGGCCAGTCGGACATAGCGAGACTGATTTCGCGATTGGGGCCTTTGACGACACAAGATCGGCAGCGCATTCAGTCGCAGTGGTCGACGGAAAAAGCAAAAACCTATTTACCTTTGCTCTTGGACGGGCACCCTATGTCAAGAGACTTACTCTTGAAAACTTTGGGCTATTCAGATGCGGACGTTAGAGAACAGGCTCGAAGAGCTCTTGTTCGCCTGCCTGAATACGTGCAGCGAGCGCCTATATCGACCCAGTTGCAGAAGCCTTTATTGGCCGCCCTGGTCCAGGATCCAAATCCTGTGGCAGCGACATATTTAGCTCGAATAAGCCCGGCTGGCCACGAGCCCCAATTCGCAAAATTACTCAGTAGCGGCGACACCGAAATTGTTACCGCAGCCTATAGCGCGCTATACAGATATAGTCCTGCAAAAGCGTTTAATACACTTTTGGGCGAGATGGCGCGTTTCGAAACACCAGCCCAATCGCGGGCTGTGGGAATGATGTTGGCAAGACGAAATGCGTCGCGGCCCGACGGGTTTTATCTGAAATTCGCGCGAGATATGTCGGGCGACCCCAAACTCTCCATACCTGCTCGGGCAAGTGGCCTGCACGGGTATTTGACGATTGCTGATGGTGCGTTCCCGGAGCTGACGCCCCCGCGATCTGAAGCTTTTTCGTTTTTGGTTAAAAGTGAGCCTTTTTTGACGCAAAATTATTATCTGCCCTATATCAAGGCCGCGGATTCGGACGCGGGCCTTGACTTGATTTGGAATATTGCTCGCGCTGAAAAATGGACAAACCGGGATAGGATTGCCGCGTTCTTTACGGATCACCGTTTAAACCAGATAATCACGACAAATCTACTCCAAGCGAGTGACATCCGATCTTTTACAGAAGGGCTCCGCCGCGCGGAACCAGAGCACACTCGATTTATAAGGGCGCAAATTGATCACCCGGTTTCTGCCATTGCAGCGGCGGCGCGTCAGAAATTGAAACTTTCAGCCCCGCAAGCTCGGACGGGCAACTGCTTGATCGGCGCATTTGATTTAGAGGATATCCGTGCCCAAATGCCGTTTTTTGACGAAGGTTGGACAGTTGCGCAAAATAGCGCCCGGGTGAGTTTGCCTCGCTCAACTCTGACAACGGCGCACCCAAGTTCATCTGGCTGGTTGGCCGGGTATGATTTGTCGCGACAGGGGCGCAGGGGCACGTATTCAGGCGGAGCGCTTTTACACCATGATAATAAATCGGGCGCTTTCAAACCTATTGGGAAATTTCAAGGGCCGGTGGCCATTCTTCCCTCTCAACCGCTGCGGCTAGGTCAAACAACTAATCAATTTTGGGTCATTGATGCATCGAGAGGCGGGGAGCTCAATCTCTCGGCGTACAAAGTGGATATTGGCGGCGTCATGCCGCGTATCTCGCATATGGGGGCACTACCGGTCACGGCGACCTCCTTTGCGGTTGCACCTAATGGTGATTTACTCATCGCTTTTGATGGCAAAAAACAAATGCCAATCAGATTATCGAAGACGGGCGGGATGTCTTTTGCGTGTTCACCGAACCGAGCCTCGAATACGCCGCGCGCACCACAATAATGAGCTATAGTGAAGATCGCGCCCTAAAGGCCCTCTCTGCCATCAAAGACCCTCTGAAGGACGGAGACATTATTTCAGCCGGACGCCTGGCCTCTCTGGAGTTTGTTGAGGGGACTGTGCAGGCCGTTTTGCAAATTCCGCCTCCCCAAGCGGATGCTTTTTTCCCAGTCAGAACTTCCGCCCAAGCCGTTCTGGAGGCACTGGAGGGTGTTGCCAAAGCACAGGTGATTTTATCGGCGCATAAACCGGGGCCGCAATTAGGCGGTCGTCCGCGCGGGAATCCACACCAAGCTCGCCGTCCGGAGGGCGTGCAAGGCGACGGTGACGTCAAGCGTATCCTTGCGATATCATCTGCGAAGGGGGGCGTTGGTAAATCGACTATAGCCGCAAACCTTGCCGTGGCCCTAGAAAAGTCCGGTCTCAGAGTTGGATTGCTGGACGCAGATATTCACGGCCCCAGCCTCCCGATGATGTTTGGCACGATGGGGCGGCAAGCCCGCGCTATTCCAGTGGGCGCGCGGAAAATTATTGTTCCGATTGAGGCGCACGGCGTTCAAACGATGTCGATTGCCTATTTGACACCAGATGACAGTCCCGTTGTCTGGCGTGGACCGCTTGTGCAGGGCGCAATTGCGCGTATGCTCTGGGACGTAGATTGGGGCGAGTTAGATGTTTTAATAATTGATATGCCGCCCGGCACGGGGGACGCGCAACTTGGCCTCGCGCAAGATATTAAACCTGGCGGAGCGATTATTGTATCGACCCCGCAAGATCTCGCGCTTTTAGATGCCCGAAAGGGTGTCGCTATGTTTGAAAAGGTTGATATCCCTGTGTTGGGATTGATTGAAAACATGGCCGTCTTTACATGCCCTGATTGTGGATCTTCTCATCATATATTCGGGACCGGCGGTGCAAAACGCGATGCGGAAAAATTGGACATAGCCTATTTGGGCGCGGCCCCTTTGGAGATGTCCATCCGTCAAAGCGGAGATGAAGGCGTACCGATTTCTGTCACGAATACGGCGATGTCGATTGTTTTTTCAGACTTGGCAAAACATGTCTGGCAAAAAGCGTTAGAAACAAATCAGCGCGAATAACGTCTGCGCCGGGCGCGCCCGCGCTTTGGCCGCGTGAATATATCTAAGCCTCCATATCTGAGCTGGCCCAGAATTTCGGCGGGCTCCGGCATGTTTTTTGTTAAACCTTTTACTCGCCATTTCAGTTTTTCAAACTCCATGACATTCTCTATTCTGGCGTCCAAAAAGGCGCGCGCTGCCGCCTTATCTTCTGATTGGTCTGAGAGCCAAACCGGAAGGGTTGTCCCAATCACGGAAGATAAAATCGCTCGTTTAGAATAGAAATTTGCATCCGTAGATGTATCGCCAATAGCACGCCAAATTGTATCTGCCGCATTCCAAATTTGGCGCACGCCCTTGGATGCCAAGTCAGGTAAGACTAACCGGGATGAAGCCCGCCGCGCGGCCTCTTCGTGACGTCCAATGGCCTCTAATCGGAATAGCACGCCCTGTGTTACCCGCTCACGAATTTTTAGTGCATCCAAATCAATCCGGCTTAAATGCTCCGCGGTCTGCGTATTGAGTGTGTCTGACCAATAATCCAGAAGATCTGCAATTCCGTTTTCAAAATATAAATCTCCCGACCCCTCAGGATAGCCTGCATCTCGAACGGCTCGCTTTAAAGTCAAATTTGTCCAGCCCTCGAAAGGTGCGATTTTCAAAGCAGCTTTTAAAATAGCGTCGCGGATGTGGTTGGGTTGGCTCATGTCCGGTTATATGGGGACTGACATCAGAAAAGTCACCTAGGCCTTACGCCGCAGAACGACACGTTTGAACCAAGCGATAACAATTTCCGCGCCTGCACCCGACAGGACGCCAAAACGGAAAATCCGTCCGGCCATCGCAATTGTGCCGATGCAAAGCACCGTAAGGAACGCTGTGGACAGCAAAAGCTCCCAAATCGGCGGATCAGACGGTAAGCGCACGATGGACGCGAAAGGTGCAGAAAACGGGATGAAGGTCGCTATTCGGAGCAGGGGGCTATCAGGGGCCGACAAGCCTAATGGAATAACGGCGGCGCAGGCCATCAAGATAAAGAGGATGGGCGTTGTCAGGGTTTGCGCGTCCTGCATTGAGGAGGACAAAGAGCCGAGAGCAATGAAAAATGCCCCGTATAATACATACCCCAGGATCAGATATATAATCAGGAAGACAATCATTTTCGCATCAAAGGCGGAGATGAGACCCTTAACGATGGCCTGGTCAGACCCGAAGGCAACATAGCCGACGACGCCGACGATACCGACGATGATATAAGGCGCCATCATTGACAGTGTGAGGGCGGCAACACCTAATAGTTTTCCTAAGATGATTTCAGAGAACCGTGTTGTCGCCAGCATCATTTCCAGCAATTTATTGAGCTTTTCTTCCAGCATAGATGTTAGCAACATATAGGCTCCGGAGAAAACGGTGAGCCATAACATGAAGGCTAAAACCGTTGCGACAACAAAGGGAATTGTATCGCTGGAGTTGACGCCTTGGTCATCTGCGACCGTTTTTAAAGGATTATACAACGTTGTTTCAGGTGCGAGAGCTTCTAATCTATCCAGCTCTGAGCCAGTCAATCCCTTTGGGTTTAAATAACTTTCACGCGCCAAATGTTGAAGGTAATCATCTGCAAGGTTCGCCGCATCGACCTTATTAATGTTAGTCGTCCAATATTGGGCGTCGGGTTTAGATGGGTCTCTTCCGGGTTTGAAAATAATCGCGCCGCCCAGCGCGGCCTCCTCTCCATCAACATTAATCAGCGACTGCCCTTTAAGATACGGGAGCAAATCTTTGAGTGAATTTGCCGGCGCATCGATGAACTTAAACTCTGCCACGGGTGGTTCATAATTCGGTGACACGTCCGGAATATTTTCTTTTATGTATGACTGCGCGGCTATTGTCCCATCGGCCCTTAAAACGCGCTGGAACTCTGCGCGTTTCATTTTGTCTTGAATAAAAAAGGCTTTTGCGGACATCGCCGATCGCGCGGAGTCCTCTAACATCTCTTCATACATGCGGGCTAACCCGTCTTGATGTTGACCTGTTTCATCCAAGACCGTGACATATTGGGTAGGGCTGAGATCGATATCAGCTGTTGCCATGATGAAACCGAATGCGCCAAAGATGAAGGGCAGGAGGAATGAAATCCAAAATCCCCAGGTTTTCACATATCCAAGATAGTCGCGACGCGCGATGAGGAAGGTCCGGCGGAGGTTTATTTTGGGTAACAGGCTCATGTTGAATGTCCCTCCGGTGTATTCATGCCTTGCCGCACATCATCTCCAACCAAGGTCACAAAGGCCTCATGCAATGTGGGGCGGATGGGTTCATATTTTGACAGACGCAATCCTTGCGTCACAGAGCGTTCCAAGATGTCATGCGCTTGCGCACCGGGTTTCAGGGTCAGTGATAATTCCCCATCAGGGTGTGTGTCTACACTCGCAGCGAAGGGCTCAACCAGCTCGGCTAAACCGTCCATCTCGGACGCTACGTTTACGCGGCGGGGGGCTTCCGCCAGCGCAGCTTCGGTTGTTCCGTCAAAGACCTTTCGGCCAGATGCCATCAAGATGATGCGATCACATAAACGTTCGGCATGTTCCATCACATGGGTCGAGAAAATAATGGTTCGGTCGCGCGACGCAATCTCCCGCACAATGCCTTCCAACACGTGTTGGTTGACGGGGTCTAGCCCCGAAAATGGCTCGTCCAGAATGTGGAATTCGGGGTCATGGGCAATCGCCGCCAGCAATTGAACTTTTTGTGCCATGCCTTTGGACATGTCTTTGTTCTTTTTCCGCTTGGCGTCCCCCAACCCGTAGCGGTCAAGCAGTTCATCGGCGAGGGCGAAGGCTGGCTTCTTCTGAATGCCGTTCAAGCGGGCCATATGGGCAATGGCCTCGCGCGCAGTTTGTTTTTTATATAGGCCGCGTTCTTCGGGTAAGAACCCAATCCGGCCAAAGGCATTTTCGCCGGGGGATTCGCCGAATAAATTCACTGTACCGCTGTCCGGTTTAATCAAGCCCAAGGCCATGCGTAACGTCGTGGTTTTACCCGCCCCGTTCGGACCTAGAAATCCCACAATTTGTCCCGGTTCAACAGTGAATGAAACATCGCTGACGGCGGGTTTTCCGCCAAAAAGTTTGGAGACGGATTGAAGCGAGAGAGGTGCGGTCATGTCCAAGGTCTATGATAGGATTTAGGTCAGCGATAGGTTAAATTTTGGCGCTCTTTTCACATTTGTTCCAGCACGGTTAACACGGCCTCACGACCCCCGTTGAGCCACGTATTGTGATGTTCCGCGCCGGGCAGGATATGCGCAGATTTGGGACCCGAATATCCATCGTATAATTTTTCTCCTTGCGCGAGCGGAATGACCCTATCCGCCGTTCCGTGAACCCAAAGAAGAGGGGTGTCCAAACCGTCCAAGGCTTTGTCGGACCGCCATCGGTCCTTCAATAATATGGCCGTTGGCAGGATTGGCATTTGCCGCTGCGCCATGTCTAAGACGGAGTTGAAGGGCGCGTCGAGAATTAACAGTTCGGGTTGATGCTCGGCTGCGAGTTGCGCTGCGACACCCGCGCCAAGTGATGTCCCGTAGAATACAAAGTTATCGACGCCCAGTATCCCCCTCAGGTGATTATATTGTTCAATGGCGGCGGCGACCAAATTATCCTGCGTCGGTGTGCCGTCTGTTCCCGGATATCCCGGATATCCCACGGACCAAACGCCGTAACCCGCTGCCTGCAAATCCCGAAAGATGAGCATATTGCTGTCAATGGACGAGGCATTGCCATGGAAGACCATCACGGTGGGGCGGTCGGTTTGGGCCGGACTGTACCAACCCAACCCACCGTACGACGTTCGGACCTCTGTCATTTCGGCGGGCGGTGGATTGTAAAAATTCGGCGGAAAGTAAATTAATTTTCGCTGCGCAAAAAAAGCAATCGCGGCCAATCCGACATACAGCAAAAGCGCCGTAACAATTATGCGGTGAATCCAAATCATCATTGAATGGCTGTGCCTCAAAAGGGGGTGCTTGACCAGAGGGCGAAAAGCGGCAGAGTCGCGCCATGACATATTTTAAAACACTCCTTCTCTCTACACTTATCGCGGGCCTTGGCGCTTGCAGTGCCGGGTCGGACGGAAAGCCAATTTCCCAAGCGCCCGAATTTAACACGGCCGCCATGGATGAGTTGCTGTCCAGCGCGGTGGAGAACGGCGAGGTTATCGGCGTTCAGGCGTTGGTCTTTGACGAAGGCCAAACGGTTTACCGCAATAGCTTCGGCTTGGCAGATCGCGAACGGAATACGCCCGTTAAATCTGACACGGTTTACCGCGTCTATTCCATGACCAAGCCGTTGACCTCGGCGCTCATCATGGACCTGATGGAGGACGGAAAGCTCAAACTCTCCGACCCCGCATCTAAATTCATTCCCCAGCTCGCGCAGATGAAAGTCGTCAGCCTGGGCGCGGACGGCCAGCCGAAATATGAAGATCAAGCCCGCGCCATGACTATTGAGGATTTGCTCTTGCACCGCTCCGGCATGGCTTACGGTATCTTTGGCGGGAACCCGATTGAGGACGCTTGGGCCGGTGCCGGGATGTTTGACCCGCAAACATCCATGGCTGAGAATATGGACAAATTGCCGATGTTGCCGCTTTTGGGGCAACCGGGCGAACAATGGTTTTACTCCTATTCCATCGATATTTTGGGCCGCATTGCAGAAGTCGTCACAGGCCAAACATTGGGCGAAGCTATGACGGAGCGCTTCTTTGACCCGCTGGGTATGACCGAGACGAGCTTCACCGTTCCGGCTGAGCGCAAGGCGCGCTTTGCGTCTAATTATATGTTGCAGCCCGACGGTAGTTTTATTCTGGCCGAAGATGGGCAAAGCTCGCCTTTTACGATGCCCGGGAAGTTCCAATCCGGCGGCGGCGGACTGACCTCGACAACGGATGACTGGCTCAAATTTGCGCGTCTCCTTTTGAATGAGGGCGAATATGAGGGCACCCGAATTCTGGACGCCGAGACTGTGCGCTTGATGATGACAGACCATCTCGGCGATACGCCCAGCTTGCTGCCGTGGATTGGCGGCGAGACAGGCGCGGGATTTGGCTATGGCGGCTCTATTCAAATGACAAGCACACCGGAATTAGAAAACACAAAAGGCCGCTATCCGGGACAATTCGGATGGGGCGGCGCGGCGCGGACAAATTTCTGGGTTGATCCTGAAAACGGCTCGATTGGCATTATCATGCTGCAAATGTTTAGTCCCGAAGATCCGCAAATCCATGATGATTTCCAAGCGATGGTTCTGGCGCAAACCCGCGATGATAAAATGTAAGCTGATATTTTTCCAAGCGTTACCGGTCGCAGTCCATCCGTTGAAACTTTGATTCCAACTCGGGATCTGCCGCAGTCTGTGTCTTGGGCAAAGTTAGGACTGCCCGCGTGATGGCCATCCGCGATGGAAGACCAGGATAGTAAGTTTGTTTTACGCGAAGGTCATCACGCGGCAGCGGTTGTTGATACACCGGGCGGGGGTCCCGTAGTTATGCCTTCCGGTCAGACTCGCCAAAACAGGTCAAACTCTGGTGAGGAGTTTTCCTATGTCTGAACACGGTGGGTCCTACCACCTTGCACAAACCCCATCTTCCGACGGTTTCAACGGCCCCGAGTTTAAGACAAAACGGTCGCCTCTCGATGTAAAAGCTCCGGCACACTCCGGCGGCTAAATGCCGGACGCTCAAGCCCACCGTCTCTTGAACCAGTCAGAAAGCGCTAACCTGTCCTAAGTCCAAAAGAACGAGTTAAATATCCGGGTATTTTGGGAAAGTGCGGACGGAGTTTTTGAGAAAAGTTTTAAGCGGTTGAAAGAATACCTGAATCTATCGCCGCCGGACCTGATGAAACGAGGATAAATCCCCGGCGGAGCGGCACGAGTGGTTTGCTTTGGGCGAATTTAGGCCACTTGCGACCTTTCAAATTTCAATCCGCTGCAACGCGCAGATGAAGCTTCACGCCTATGGGCGACGCAAAAACCCAATTGATTAAGCCGTGTGCTCTGGGTCAGGGAGAGGGTTTACTGCTTTTCAGGCCGCGATAAAAGCCGAACAAAATGGACTGTCCGCTAAGGGTATTGTACGGTGACCCCATGAGCCGCGCGGAACACGCGCGAGGTCTCCGCCAGCGTAGAAAGATAAACGACATGATTGTCATTCACCATAATCCCAATTGCGGTACGTCTCGTAATGTCTTGGGACTTATTCAAGCCGCCGGATATGATCCTGTTGTTGTGGACTATTTGAATGAAGGTTGGGGACGGTCTCAGCTTCTCGCCCTGCTCGCCGCCGCGGATTTAAAACCCAGTGAAGCGCTTCGTAAAACCAAATCACCTGCGGAGGCGTTAGGTTTACTCAAGCCGGATGTCTCCGAGGATCAGATATTAGACTGCATGCTGGAGCATCCCGTTCTCGTAAACCGTCCGATTGTTTGTACATCAAAAGGTGTCAAGCTTTGCCGCCCTAGCGAGGCGGTTTTAAGTCTATTGGACAATAAACCCAAAGGACCATTTCACAAAGAAGACGGTGAGCTTTTAATTGATGCGCAAGGGCGACTGTGTGTTTAAGGCATTCCGAGCGGAGGCGTGATATAGCCGACTGAGTTGAGTCATCAAACTGCATTTTAAAAATGCGGGCTTAGGGAAATAAGTTATCTCAATCAAAGACCTGATGAGCAGATTTTCAAAAACTCTTATCGGATATGACCGTCAGTTTTCGGCGATGCACCGGTAATCATAATCGTTTTCGGGGCTCAGCAATCGCAAAATTCTTCTGTGATATAGGTTTTGGTCTTTGCGGAGCAATGAGACGAAAACATGTGCGTGCGTGGTCCTTGTTCAACGACTTTGCCATCACAGATAAACACGACATGATCCGAGATACGTTTTGCCTGGCCAATATTATGGGTGACCATTACAACTGAGATTTTGTTACCCAAAGACATCACGAGGTCTTCGATTGCACGTGAGGATACAGGGTCAATCGAAGCCGTGGGTTCATCCAGTAAAAGGACATCGGGTTTCAAAACCAAGGCGCGTGCCAAGCACAGGCGTTGCTGCTGTCCCAGTGATAAGGCATCGGCCCGTGTTTCAAGCCTATGGGACACTTCATCCCACAGGGATGCTGACTTTAATCCTTGTTCAACACTATCCCTTGCCTGCATCTCTGAAAGCTTACGGCCGCGCAAACCCATAAGCATATTGTCATAAATCGAGCAGGGAAAAACACAGGGTTGCTGGAAAACCATGCCGACCCGCCGCCGTAACTCCGTGACATCCGGATAACCCGATATAAAATCCCGCCCCAAGACTTTAATGGTTCCGGAGAAAGAGGCGTTTTCGGTATCCTCATTTATTCGGTTTAGCCACCGGAGAATTGTAGATTTCCCGGTACCGGACGGTCCGATTAAACATGTCACGCCCTTATTGGGAAGTTTTAGATTCACGTCAGATATAATGCAATTTTTACCGTAATAAGCCGAAAAATCATCGAGACGAATGGAATGCGCCTCCACGTCAGGATTGGAGGATTGATTATCGCTTACCAATGATAATTTTGCAGGGCTCATTATTTTGGACTCCGACGACTAAAGCGACTTCGGGCCAGAAGAGCTAAAAGGCCAAAGCTGCCCACCAAGAGCACAAGAATTAAACTCGCGCCCCACGCATTTTGTAGCGCTTGAGGGTCTGTTGATTGTTGCGCGAGCTCTAAAATATGTGTCGGCAGGGTCGAAACAGGCTCCACCAGACTTTTGGGGACAGAAACTCCGGAAAATGCGGTCGCGATAAACATGATGGGCGCTGTCTCGCCGATTGCGCGGGCTAATCCAATTAACGAACCCGTGACAATACCATGAAAACTCTGTGGCAATGTCACGCGCCGCATGATTTCTGTTTTGGTCAACCCTAAAGCAGCGGCATTTTCATGATAGATTTTCGGGATCGCCACCATCGCTTGATAGGTCGACAAGGTCGTGGTGGGAAGCATCATAATGGCGAGTATCATTGAGCCGACAAACCAAGAAATACCCGTATTCAGAACATTTACAAAAAATATAAGTCCAAAGATGCCGTAGGTAATCGAAGGAATTGCATTGAGGGCATAGAGGCTTTGTTCAAGAAAATATCCGATACCTGTTCGCGTGTTTAAGGCATATTGAAACAATGATGTCCCGATGGCTAACGGAATGACCAATGCCGCGGCGACAAACACCATTAATAGGCTGCCCATAATTTGGTAAAAAATTCCACCCGATTTTCCGAAATCTTTAGACGGCGTAAAAATAAAATCTAAACTAATCGCGCCAATGCCTTTGACGAAGATTGACCCCAATAAGAAAATTAATGTGCCGGCGCATATCAATAAAGACACACGCAACATCATAGCAAAGCACTTTTCTTTAGTTTGCCGTATGCGCGCCGACTCAATCATGGATCTGTTTTATTCTGAACAAATTTCGAGACATAATTGTTAGAACAACCGTTATGGAAACGAGGAGGAGGCTCATAAAAACCAAGGCGCTGAAGTGTACCGAGCCAAAGGCACTTTCGGCAACTTCCCGGCCAAGTTTGGACGTGATTGTTTGCCCGGATGACAAAGGGTTAAATAAAGGAGAGGGCAATCGGTCCAATGAGCCGATGACCAACATCACGGCCATTGTTTCGCCCAGCGCACGGCCCAATGCCAAAAGACCCGCGCCCGCGATGCCTGTTTTAGCTTGAGGAAGAATAACCCGAAAGAAAACTTCATGCCGATAAAGGCCGAGAGATTTTGCATTTTCCCTAAATTTTATTGGGATCGAAGAAATCGCATCTTCTGATAAGGTTAAAAACGTGGGCAAGATCATTATCCCAAGCAAAATGCCGGCCGTCAAAATAACCCTGCCGGATTGCAAATCAAATAAATCTGCGACCCAAATATTCAAATAAGCCACACCAATTAAACCATAAACGATAGAGGGAATACCCACCAGCATTTCGAGAAAGGACTTGATAAGGCGTCTTGATTTAGAAGAACGGGTTTCGGCAATATATACCGCCGCCATTAAACCAAGCGGGAAAGCGACTATGACGGCAATAATCATAACAAAGACAGATCCGAACAACATCGGCAAAACGCCGAATTGTCCTTTATCCGGTCTCCAATGTGTTCCCAGAAGGTTGCTATTTTCCGCGAATAAAACCGGGGCGCTTTGTACCAAAAGGGTCCC
>CALFWV010000104.1 GCA_937927825.1 uncultured Caulobacterales bacterium
TTTTTCGTGTTTAACAATTGCCCGAATAGAAGGTCCGGTCTTATTTTAGCTCATAAGTGGCTTTGATTATAACTTCATCATCTGTCTGTAGAAGAGATGACGGGAGCAAAATTTCGCTTACTCGGTGAATGAAGTTTAGCAACTCGCTGCTTTACGGCGAGTGGCAGCTTATTTGTCTCAAGGAAATTAAGGAAATTATTGTATTCAAGAATACGAGACTATACCCAATCGCTTGAAAATGGCTTCACCTCGTTTAGCTTGGTATCCGAGAAACGCAGGTTTCGAAACGGGTTCTGCCTGTCCTCCTCGCCAATATGTTCAAAATAGCGCCGATAGAGTTTTCGTAGGTTTCCGAGATCGCGGTTGGCACTATTTCCGCTCATAGGCTTTGAGCCGTCAGTCGGGTGGACCTTTGCGGCCCAGTGTTGGTAAACCTTACGTCCATGGTCACGTTCAATCTCACGCATATCCATATCGCCGTTCATACGTACGAAGTTACCGACGGCGCGACGTTTGACCTTAGAGTAGTTAGCTACCTGCTCAGGTGACTTACCAGAAAGCTCATCCAACGCGATCTCAGAGAGATATAGGTCCATTGCTTGCGTGATAGTAAAAGCAGTTGGTTCTGCCAAACCAAGCAAGGCATCCGTGTCACGCTGAACCTCTGGAGTCATAGGAGTTTTACTCGGGACAACAGCCTTCAACCGATCAATGAGCTCTGCTAGATTAGCCCTCTCTGCGATGTCTACTGCAGGGCGATATGTAAACCCGTAGGACCGAGCCCGTAGGTTCATATCTTTCTGGATGGCATCTCTGGGTATCTCCCCGAAGCGTTTAGGTACTATTTCGGCCCAACGCTGGTTGTCGGCAGCGGCACAGACGTCCCGCCTCTGTCGCGCGACCGTCAGACTATCAGTCTCTAGGGATGATTGATTGAATTTCGATTTTCTGCATGTCGAACAGCTTTAGGTACGCGCCTTACATAATACCAAGTACCGCGACGTAAACGCAGATATTGATCAAAGCGTTGAACAGACCTCATTTCACCACCTCCTTTGTAAGGCCCAATGTAGGGCAAGAAGTAGGGCAAATCGCTTAGGCGAGTAGAGGAACGAAGAGGATGCAAGAAGTTTCCCCTTAAATTCCAAAGGCTTAAGCCAATTGAACCCTTAGGAGAATGGTGCGGGTGAAAGGACTTGAACCTTCACATCCTAAGATACTAGAACCTAACTCTAGCGCGTCTACCAATTCCGCCACACCCGCACGGTGCGAGCGCGAGTTAGCGTTTAGCGCTATACTCGTCAACTCACTTTCGCGGTCATGGGTGCTTTCTTTAAGGTCCAAAAAACCGCTATAAGTCCGGATACAATATTGGCGAAAGCTACGCCGACAAAGGCCCCGACTAAACCCGCGGTCCAAACGCCAATTGCAATTAAACCGATATAGAGGATGAGTGAGCGAATAATTGTGTAAATCAACCCAAACATCGGACGACCTAAAGCGTTTAGTCCCGCAGCGCTGACAAAGACGAAGCCATAGGCAAAAACGGTCACAGGGACGATGTAAAAATAGGGAATAATTTTTGCAATTAAAACGTCATCACTTGTGAAAACGCTCGCGATTTGCGGCGCAAATAGTGCGAGCAACACAGCTAGTCCCGTCCCCCAAACGAGACATATCATGTAGCATACCTGGAAGGCTTCGCGCACACGGTCTGTTTTTCCCGCGCCGCCATTACGTCCGGTAATCGCACCGATACAGGCGGACAGCGCATAGAGAAGCCCAACGGAAATCAATTCCGCGCGACTGGCCACTCCAAAAGCCGCGACATCAACCTCACCCAGCACATTCCCTATGATCGCAACGGCCGCAAATGTGGCCACAGGGACAATTATATTTGTTCCGGCGGCAGGTACCCCGACTTTACCAATAACGGACCAAGCCCGCTTCATGGAGAGGAAGGTCATTCCTACAAAATCAACGGCCTTTCTATGCCGGAAGACCAGATAAAATCCGTATCCGGCCGCTATGGCATTGCCAATAAAGGTTGAGAGCGCGGCCCCCTGCAATTCCAAACGGGGAAAAGGCCCCCATCCGTATATCAGGAACGGGTTCAGACCGATATTTATTAGAGCCCCCAAAATCATGATTGACGACGGCAGAAGAGCCTCCCCGCCCGCGCGAAGGATATTGTTACTCATCGACGCAACAGAGACGAGTACAAGACCCGGCATAACAATCAGCAGATACTCATAGGCCATAACGGCCACTTCACCGCGCGCCCCCGCGAAAGGCAGCGCGAAGGGTGCAATCAATAGCATAAAAGTAACGAGAACACTCATAACGCATAAGCCGAGCAGAATAGCCGAGGCCGCATGGCGCCGAGACTTTTCGATATCCCCCTGCCCCAGCGCGCGGCTCACCGCGCTCATCGTCCCCGCACCCAATCCGATATTTGCACTATTGCCTATGAAACTTATTGGGAAACCAAATGTAATCGCCGCAAGCGCCATGATGGCCAAATCGGGCCGGGCTGGATCTTCCAATCGGCCCAGGTAAATCGTGTCAACAATTCCTGTCGAAATGAGCGCAATAACTGCAATCGAAAACGGCCCCAACATACGAAACACATGTTTGGTGATAGAGCCTTCAAGGACATTGGTCTTTTGTGGTGACGCCAGCTCGTTAGCCTAAATCGCGATGCGAGGGCGCGAAAGCTGCCAATGTCGCCATTTGAACGATTTCCGACGCAGTCGCGCCGAGTGAACAAATTTGAACCGGCTTTTCGAGACCCGTCAAGAAAGGTCCGAGTACAGTTGCACCGCCGACCGTGTCGAGTAATTTTGTCGAGATAGACGCACTGTGAATGGCCGGCATGACCAAAACATTCGCAGAGTCTGTGAGGCGCGAAAACGGATAGGTCAGCATATGCATGGGGTCGAGCGCCACATCAGCCGCTATATCACCTTCATATTCAAAATCGACCTCCCGCTCATCTAAAATTTGCACGGCCTCGCGAACTTTTTTCATACGCTCGCCTACCGGGTTTCCAAACGTTGAATATGAAAGGAACGCCACGCGCGGCTCAAAGCCAAATTCCCGGGCAAAATGTGCCGTCGATTCCGCAATATTGGCGAGATCCCACGCATCCGGTAGTTCGGTGATATTCGTGTCTGCGATAAATAAAGTTTGCCCGCGGTTCACGACAACAGAAACACCCATTGTTCGTTCTTCCGGACGATGATCCAAGACAAGGCGAACATCCCGAAGGACAACATCATAAGACCGCGTCACACCGGAAACCATGCCATCCGCTAACCCATGCTGTAGCAATAAGGCAGAAAATACGTTCCGATCATTGTTGACGAGGCGTTGTGCATCTCGTCTCAAAAAGCCCTTACGCTGCAATTTCGAATATAGATATTCCGTAAATTCCGCATTCCGATCGAACAAACGAGCGTTCAAAACGGTCAAGCTCTCAGGGTTCTCAACGCCCAGTAATTTCATATTATCGTAGATTGGTTTTTCTCGCCCAATCAAGATTGCTTTTCCAAGACCCCGCTGTTGGAAGGCTTGCGCGGCGCGAATAACGGCAGGTTCTTCACCTTCTGCGAAGACAATGGTTTTCGGCTCTTCTTGAACGGAGGCCGTAATCCCTTGGAGAATGGCTGCCGTCGGGTCCTGACGGCGGGCGAGAGATTTTTTATAGGCTTCCATGTCTTCAATGGGTTTTCGCGCAACACCAGTGTTCATCGCGGCTTGAGCGACATATGGCGGAATTTCGGAGATCAAACGCGGATCAAATGGCGCAGGAATAATATATTCGGGACCATATTTTGGGCGGTTTCCATGATAGGCTGCGGCCACCTCTTCCGGCACATCTTGGCGGGCCAAATCTGCCAACGCATGGGCGCAGGCTAGTTTCATTTCCTCATTCACATTGCGTGCCCGCACATCCAAAGCTCCTCTAAAAATATAGGGGAACCCGAGCACATTATTGACTTGGTTTGGGTAATCAGACCGCCCGGTGGCAATAATGGCGTCATCTCGAACGGCTTTGATATCTTCAGGCAGAATTTCCGGGTCCGGGTTAGCCATGGCAAAAATAATTGGATTTGGCGCCATGGATTTAACCATATCTTGCGAGACAATGCCGGCCGCCGATAGACCGAAAAAGACGTCAGCTCCGACCATGGCTTCTTCCAATGTTCGCATCTCCGTTTCGATGGCGTGCGGCGCTTTCCATTGGTCCATATATTCTTTGCGGCCTTTGTAAATTATGCCGCGGCTATCCACCACAATCGCATTCTCATCTTTAACGCCCAAATGTTTTACCAAGTTCAAGACAGATAGACCCGCCGCACCAGCGCCGCAAAGAACGAGTTTGATATCTTCGAACTTACGTCCTGTCAGGTGGCACGCATTAATTAACCCCGCCGTTGCAATGATGGCGGTGCCATGTTGATCGTCGTGAAAAACAGGAATGTCCAACACATCGCGCAACTCCGATTCAATAATGAAGCATTCGGGAGAACCGATGTCTTCAAGATTAATGCCGCCAAATGTATTTCCAAACCGCTTCACACATTCGATGAAGGCATACGCGTCTTCTTCTTCAACCTCGATATCGAAACTATCAATATCCGCGAAGCGCTTGAAAAGAACGGACTTCCCCTCCATTACGGGTTTTGAAGCCATTGCACCCAGATTTCCCAGTCCTAAGATTGCGGTTCCGTTTGAAATGACGGCCACCATATTCCCTTTGGATGTGTAATCATAAACCGTGTCTGGATCAGCGGCGATTGCCTCCACTGGAACAGCAACGCCCGGACTGTAAGCAAGCGATAAATCACGCTGCGTTGCCATCGGTTTGGTGGGCTGAAGGGCAAGTTTTCCGGGTGTGGGCTCAGCATGAAAGCGCAAGGCCTGTTCATCTGTAATAAACGTTTTTTTCGGGGGACGAGGTGTGAGCTTTTTCATGGTAATCTCCGCCGGATGAACTGCAGTCGCGAACAGCCGGTTTGTGATGAAGCGTCATACGCCAGGATAGCGTATGGGTTGACGAATTGTCTTTTCAAATGGACCTATTATTTCCGCACATGAACTGCAGTCGCGAACATGTGTTTCGTGGAATTTTCAATCTCCAAACCCGTGTTTAATGAATCATGGCATTTCTTCAACGCCTAATAAGAGGTGGTTAAACTGGCTTTTCGAGAAGATTCACACATATTTCTGCCCATCCTTTCAGCGAGGCCCCTGTGCGGCGTACAAAACTTGTGCAATATCTTGGGTTATGGAGACGCACAGCCATGTCTCCACACCAGACCCTCGACTCTCGCCCACACGGGAGTCATCAAACGTTCACCACGCCTAAAGGGACATAGCGGAGCAACCACATGAAAAAGATTGAAGCCATTATTAAGCCGTTCAAATTGGACGAAGTTAAGGAGGCCCTTCAGGGCGTTGGGTTGCAGGGTATGACCGTTGTCGAAGCCAAGGGTTTCGGGCGTCAAAAAGGCCATACCGAACTTTATCGCGGCGCAGAATATGTGGTAGACTTCCTTCCAAAATTAAAGCTCGAACTTGTCGTGGCTGACGACCAAGTTGAAGCCGCCTTGGAAGCCATTCAAACAGCCGCAAAAACCGGTAAAATTGGCGACGGTAAAATCTTTGTTTCTGACGTCTTGCAAGCCATCCGTATCCGGACGGGCGAGACGGGCGATACAGCACTTTAAATTTCATAACGCATTAACGACACTATAAACGACTAGGGAAAAATCGACATGTCAGACACGTCCAAACTTCTTAAAAAAATGAAAGATGAGGATATTAAATTCCTCGACCTCCGCTTCACTGACCCGAAAGGGAAAATGCAGCACGTGACCTTCCATTCGGATTTGGTCGATGAAGATTTGTTCGCTGACGGAACTATGTTTGATGGCTCCTCCATCAGCGGTTGGAAAGACATCAATGAGTCCGACATGGTTTTGCTGCCCGATGCCAGCACAGCCAAGATGGACCCGTTCTTCCAGCAAGATACCCTAGCGGTTTTCTGCGACATCCTCGAGCCCGACACCGGCGAAGCCTATAATCGTGACCCACGCGGCACTGCCAAAGCTGCGGAAGCCTATATGCGCTCCGCCAAAGTCGGCGATGATGTCTTTTTCGGCCCGGAAGCCGAATTTTTTGTTTTCGACGATGTTCGATTTGACACTGACCAGAACCATACCAGCTACTCCATCGACTCCTCCGAGTTACCTCAAAATACCGGCACACAATATGCCGGCGGCAATATGGGTCATCGCCCCGGACCAAAGGGCGGTTACTTTCCCGTCCCGCCTGTTGACTCCGCTCAGGACATGCGCGGCGAAATGCTCTCCATTATGGAAGAACTTCAGCTTCGCCCAGAAAAGCACCATCATGAAGTTGCTCCGGCGCAGCACGAGCTTGGCATGCAATTCGACACCCTTCTTCAAATGGGCGACAACATGCAACTTTATAAATACATCGTCCACAACGTCGCCCACGCTTACGGCAAGACAGCGACATTTATGCCGAAGCCAATGCACAATGATAACGGCACAGGCATGCACGTTCACATGTCGATCTGGAAAGACAAGCAGCCGCTCTTCGCGGGTGACGAATATGCCGGTCTGTCGGAAACATGCCTCCACTACATCGGCGGCATCATCAAACATTCCAAAGCGATCAACGCTTTCTCCAACGCCTCTACAAACTCTTACAAGCGTTTGGTCCCGGGCTTCGAAGCGCCTGTTATGCTCGCATATTCCTCCCGTAACCGCTCTGCGTCTATCCGTATTCCATGGACAGCGTCGCGCAATGGTAAGCGTTTGGAAGTTCGCTATCCTGACCCGGCCGGTAACCCGTATCTCACATATACGGCGCTCCTTATGGCGGGCCTTGACGGCATCAAGAACAAAATTCACCCGGGCGACCCAATGGATATGGACCTGTATGAATTGTCAGCTGAAGAAGCCAAAGACATCCCGCAAGTCTGTGGTTCGCTGCGTGAAGCCCTTGAAAGCCTCGACGGCGACCGGGACTTCCTGAAAGCCGGCGGCGTTTTTGACGATGATCAAATCGACGCTTACATCGATTTGAAAATGGAAGAAGTACACCGTCTCGCTATGCATCCGCATCCGGTCGAATTTGATATGTATTATAAGTGTTAGGCTCCCCAATAGCCTAGATTTTAAGAAGCCGCTCAAGAAATTGAGCGGCTTTTTTATGCGCGGTCTTCACCGTCTGGCACAATCTGTCTTAGCCCATATTTTTCCAGATAAAGCGGCACCTTCCATTCGGGCACATCCGGGAGGGTGGCGCCCATATGTGTCAGCCAATCCTGAACGCTTTCCCCGGTCTCCGGACACATCGGGTCATCCGGTCCATCAAATAAACTGTTCTAAAGTCTCTGAAATTCTACATCAAACGCGGCGTTCTATTCAGGCGAGGGCGGCGGCAAAATTTTATAGCGCGTATATTTCGGCTCCGGGTCTGACGTCTCTGCCTCCAGCATCGCGAGCTTCGCCTGCTCACTGCGCAAGCATGTTGCAATCAGCCGGTCAAGCCAAGCTCAAATCCCGAGAGGGCGTATGAGGCCGCAGCGATGTCGCAGCGAGGACGTTTTGGGTTGAGAACTTAGATTTACGAGCCATAGGCTTTTAACTTTATAATTTTGTTGAGGTTTAGGCAGCAGAGAGTGCTCACAGCCCATCATCCTTTTACGGGCGGGTCTGCCGACATCTCGCTTTGGGCAATTAGGACAGCCCGCAGGGTCAGCCTTCACGACGGAAGACCGAATAGTAAAAGTGTTTCTCGCAAAGGCCGATGTGCGAATGACTGTAAGTCAAATGCACTCCCTGCGGCAGCAGTTGTTGATGCACCGGTTGGGGGTCCTGCAGTTATGCCTTCCGGTCAGAATTGCCCGTTTTATTGGACAAGACCCGGTTTAAGACAAAGCAGTCAACTCTCAGCGCAAAAGGCCCGGCACAGTCTCGGTTCTTATCCCAAGATGCTCAACCCTGCAATCCTCCAGACCAGTCAATGCAATTCATCGAAGATGAAATGCACAGTGTCGCCGTATCGTTACAATACATTGACCAAGTAAGCGCTCACCTGTCCAATGTCAGAAAGAACCCATTTAATATGCGGGTAAAATGAGGATGTGCGGATTATATTTTTGGGTTTGGTGGATAGAGATATTTAAGCCCCTGAAATGGCGTGACAAAATTCGGGATAGTGAAAATTTGAAACGAGGATAGCGGCTTTGGAGTGTTAAGAATCCCATCCAGAAAAAGCGAAACAAGACGCAAAATGACAGATTGTCGCAGGTTTCAGATAAGGCTCAGGGAAAAGGTGTAGATTGGAAAATATCAAATCACAGGAGTTGGTGATGACAAAAAATTATGATGGCAGCCGCCATGACCGCTACAATGAGCCTAATGGCAAGTGCAGCCTTTGCAGAACCGCCTCCCGGGAAGGGGAAGAATAAGGCGAAAAAAGTTAAAGAACGCGTCGAACAGGTTGGCCGCGAAAGTCGTCGCGATCGCGCGACCCGTCGCCAGGATTCAGATCATCGCCAGGATTCAGATCATCGAATGGATGGCTACCATCGTCAGGACGGCGAAGCGCGGGCCAAAGACGCAAAGGAACGCTCATTAGAAAACCGCCGTGATGGTGAACGCCGTCAAGATTCTGACCGTCGTCAAAACGGTGAACGTTCCCGCGATGGGGCCTCGCGGCGAAACAATAATCAAGATGAGAACACGAATAGGCGGCAAGATGGCGACAAACGTCGCGATGCCGAAAATCGCCGGGATGGCGGCTTCACTGATGAATTACGTGAAAACCGAGAGGGCGTAGAGTCTAACGGCAAAGGCAAGAAAAAAGGTTGGTTTGCACGATGGCGTGAACGCCGCGCTGACAAGAAAAACCGAGATTAGTTTTTCCGTTTCATCACGTAACCATTTAGGAAAATACTTTGAAGTTTAAGTCACCGTTTCTGCCCAGAGGCAGGAACGGTTTTCTGTATCGACATCCGCATTATAAGGCACGTTTCCAGCCTCAATGAGAGCTCAGAATGCCGCTTAAGAATATGTGAAATTGGGGTCGTAAAAGCGTTAAAGGGATTTCCGCTTTCCCTAATTTGAAGCCGCCTCGACCGCTTCCATCACACGCAGCAGGTTCCCGCCCCAGATTTTAGCAATATCGGCTTCGCTATAACCGCGTAAGACGAGTTCGGCTGTGACGTTTTGCGTTTCTGATGCGTCTTTCCACCCATCAATTCCGCCGCCGCCGTCAAAGTCCGACGCGATGCCAACATGGTCTATCCCTGCGACCGCGACAGCGTGGTCGATATGGTCAACGAAGTCAGAGACTGTGGCTTCGGGAGCCATGGCTTTTATCTCGGCGCGGCGGGCTTCATAGCGCTGTGTTTTATAGGTGCCCCATAGGGCTTTATTGCTGCCAAATTCGGCATCGAGCGCGTCGCGGGCGACCTTTTGCTCGGGTGTTGGCGCTTTGACATAAGCGCCCAGCGCCACCATCTGCGCGACGCCGTTCACTTCGGCGATTTTGCGGAGCTGTTCATCGTCTAAATTTCGCGCGCTATCTGCGACCGCTTTCACGCCTGAATGTGACGCAATGATTGGCGTGCTGGAAAAATCCGCCGCCTGCATCATGGTTGATTTCGCAGCATGAGAGACATCCACCATGACGCCCGCATTATTTAACGCGGTGATGAGTTGGTAGCCCGCCGGTGATAATCCGTTCCAACGTGGACGGCCATTATCACGTGTGGGATGGGGATTAGAGCTGTCGCCGAATTGGTTATGCCCGAAATGGGTCAAGCCAACATAGCGCACGCCAACACCCGTATATATTTTCAGTTCTTCCGAAAATCCCGTCTGTCCCAGCGGATAGGCGTTTTCCATTCCGATTAAGACGGCATGGCGGCCTTCGGAGACGATTTGGCGAACATCTGCGGCTGTCTTGGCGAGAGCCACCTGTCCCGGAAACGCCTTGGACATATCACAAATGGCCTTAAGGCGGGTCTCTGATATTTCCTGCGCCGCCTTGATCCCAGAATAGGTCAGCTCACCCTGCGGCGTGTAGACAATCCAAAAGCCGCTATCGAGTTGGCCTTGCCGCAGTTTTGGCAAATCGACTTGTAGTTCGGTCATGCCGCCGGGGTTAATCTCGCCCATATAGGTCAGCGGAATATCAATATGCGTATCCAGCGTCAGCGTACGGTCATGCAATGCCGCGATGTCCACGTCCCCCGGCGTTGTCGCGCAGGCACTTAGTAAAAGTGAGGCCAGTAGCGGAAGGGCGAAAGTGTAACGGGCTCTCATGACAAATCTCCTGATGTGGAAGCGTGACTTACTCCCACCGCGAAGCGTATAGGACGCCGTGTCTATTATCCAGCGTTGATACGGCAAAGCGCCATCGTATAATACGAGTTTTCGTTTTGGACGGAGAGGTTTAAGTCGGGGTCTGTCTGCGAAGGTGAACGAGGCCTAACAGACCAGCTCCGGCCCGGGTTGACGCGGAAAAACTGCTATTATCCCGACGCTAAATTATGTTAACGTTTTGCAAAGACTATGACCTGGAGGGGGATAAGATGAGCGACACAGAACCAACGGCAGCCGCCGAATCCGAGATAGATGTCACCAATGCGTGGCAAGCGTCGAATGACCAAAAAGCCAAAGCAAAGAAGCTACGCCTTATGGCGGGCGGCTCTTGGTTTATTGCCATAGCGACAGAAATTGCGGCCATTGTTTTGCTGATGAAAGATACGTTCAACAGCGGCGGCTTGGTGCTTCTCATCGGTTTATTGGTCGTGATCGCCGTCTTTGCAATATTGGGCAGCATCCTTTGGAAAAAGTCCAATCGTCACGATCCGGCGACAAAGTCAGAACCGTTTAAATTTTTTGTTCAAAACCAGCTCGGCGCGATTATTACCGTTATCGCCTTCTTACCCCTGCTCGCCTTGATCTTCTTAGATAAGGATATGGACCCGAAGAATAAGAAAATTGCGGGCGGTGTTGGGGTGGCTTTGGCACTCTTAGCGACCACCGTCGGGATTGATTTTAAACCCCCGTCAACAGAGCAATATACGCAGGACATGAATGAATGTGCGCGCCAGATAAAAGCAAAATTGCCGACAACAGCCTGTTCTCCGGCTGTGGCGGAACAAGCGCAAGATATCGTGCGAGATTCTGAAGCCGTTGAAAAAGCGACGGGCGGATTGGACACGGTTTATTGGATTGCGCCGAAAGACGGGGCAACAAAATCAGATTCTAAGTTGGTCTTCCATCTCTGCGAAGGCGTTAGCACGCTGCGTGGTAAAAATGTGAACTCCGGGTCTGTGACCGAAGCCTATGCGCAAAATGCGGTTCGCTTGACCAAACAAATTAAGATGGAACAACGCCAATGTGGTTTTGAAGTCGCCGAGTAACGGGTTAGACGACATCGGACATAAATGAGTAGACCCGACATCTTCGCGATGTCGGGTTTTTCGTTTTTAGATGATAAAATCACCCGACATCGTCCTAACGGCCTGACCTTTTATCGTGACCGTAAGAGGATTTTGAGTTGTTGCAGCCTGTATAAAAGATGGCCGGCCCATATCCACGCCTTGGGTGAAAGAGAGGCTCTGCGGGGCGTTCAGCCTCTCCGTGAGAAGCGCGGCTAAAGTCGCGGACGCGCTGCCCGTGGCGGGGTCTTCGGGGATGTCGTCCAGCGGAGCGAACATGCGAGACTCAATTTTATTCCCGTCACGAAAATATACGAAGACCGCGAAATCGTGGCTTTCCGGATGTAACGCGGTGCCCTTTCTCATGGCCGCCACATTGGGGGCGCAGGCAGAGAGTGATGCACGGCTATTTAATTCAACTAAGATAAAGGGCAACCCCATGCTCGCCAGAGTGGGGACATGTGTCTCCGTTTTGACCTCCGACTGAGGAAGCGAAAGAGCCTCTGCAACTAATGCAAGATTGGGGTACGAGAGGATGTTGAGATTTTGCCTCGCGATGAAGCTTGCCTCCGCTCCTGTGACTTCGCCCCTGAGCGGCCCGATGCCAAGTTCAAGAACCATGGGCGATTTACACCCAAGGTCTGACAGCGCAATCAGCGTGCCAATGGTGGGGTGGCCCGCGAAATCAATTTCGTTATTTGGCGTAAAAATCCGAACCCGCGCTGTGTGAGCAGGATTGCGCGGCGGGTAAACAAAGGCCACCTCAGAGAAATTAAACTCCGCCGCAATGGATTGCAGCTTGTCTTCGGGAATGTCTTTCGCATCGAGAAACACGGCGAGCTGGTTCCCGCCAAAGGGAACATCGGTGAAGACGTCATAGACGACATATTGGGTCATGGATTGAGGTTAGTCCAAAACCCACCGAGGACAAAGCTTGATAACACCTAACAAAAAGCCGCTCCTGAAAGAAGCGGCTTTTCTTAGTCTTATCTGCCTCTCGCGCGCTAAGCGTCGTCGGCAATCTCGCTTGGGAATTCTTCCAAGGACGGAGCGGCTGCCGCGCGGTCTTCGAGGAATTTCTGATCCCGCTCATTGGCGAGCTTCTGATATTTCCGCAAGTTACTACCTGTGCCCGCCGGGATGAGACGTCCCACGATGACGTTCTCTTTGAGACCCTCGAGCATATCTTCCTTACCCTGCACCGACGCTTCCGTGAGGACGCGTGTTGTTTCCTGGAAAGACGCGGCAGAGATGAAGGAGCGCGTTTGCAGCGAGGCCTTGGTAATCCCGAGCAAGACAGGGTCGGCAACGGCTGGCGTCGCGTTTTTGTCTTTGGCCAGCAAGGCCGCATTGACCTTGTTGAACTCAATCTTATCCATTTGCTCATTGCGCAGAAGCGTCGTGTCACCCGGATCGGAGACTTCGACCTTTTGCAGCATTTGACGCACGATAACTTCAATATGTTTGTCGTTAATCGGAACACCCTGCAGACGGTAGACGCCTTGGACTTCGTCGACGAGATATTCAGCCAGCGCTTCGACACCCATGATCGCGAGGATGTCATGCGGCGCAGGATT
>CALFWV010000105.1 GCA_937927825.1 uncultured Caulobacterales bacterium
TCGTTACGGACAGTATGGCCCGGTGCTTTCGGGGCAATCATAATCACGTCGAGATCACGGCGCGGCGCGACTTGTCCGTAATGAATGGCAAAGCCATGACCAAAGGCGAGGGCTGCGCCTTCTTTGATATTCGGCTCAATATCTTCGCGGTAAATTTTGGCTTGCAGCTCATCCGGCGTCAGAACCATGACAACATCTGCGCCTTTGACCGCGTCGGCTGTCGCTTTGGCGAGAAGGCCGTCTGCGATGACTTTTTTGTTCGTAGAGCTTTCAGGACGCAGACCGACAACAACGTCAACGCCGCTATCTTTCAGGTTCAGCGCATGAGCGCGGCCTTGCGAGCCATAGCCCAGCACGGCAACTTTTTTGCCTTTAATGATCGAGACGTCGCAGTCTTTATCGTAATAAATATCGAGAGATGACATGAGGGTTGGTCCTTAGGTTTTCTAATTAAGTGTCAAATGGGAATGAGGTCACGGCGCCTTTGGAGGCGGAGCCGACGAGTTTGGCGAATTTAGCGTAAGCGCCTGTACGATATTTCTTTTTTGGCCTTACATGACTGTAGTCACTTCCCCATTCTGCCATTCGCGATTGCAAATCAGCTTTTACGTTGATGGTCCTAGCTTCCACATCGATTGTGACAATCTCACCGTCTTTCACGAAAGCGATTGGACCGCCATGATAGGCTTCTGGGGCGACATGTCCGATGACAAAGCCATAGCTGGCGCCGGAAAAACGACCATCCGTAATCAAAGCGACATGGTCAGCGAGGTCTTGGCCAACAAGGGCCGCCGTCACGCCGAGCATTTCCCGCATGCCGGGACCGCCTGCGGGGCCTTCATTTCTGATAATAATGACATCGCCCTTTTTGATGCCATTGTTCTGAACGACTTCGAAACAATCTTCCTCGGACTCGAAGACGCGGGCCGGACCTTCAAAAAAGAGCGCGCCATGTCCGGCGAGCTTGACCACACAACCTTCCGGGGCGAGATCGCCGTAAAGAATACCGTAACCGCCGCGTGATTTCACAGGATCAGAGAATTGGCGAACCACGTCTTGGCCTTCCGTTTCTTTGCTGTCCAAAATTTCTTCGAAAAGACTACGGCCCGTCACCGTCGGTTGGTCATCAATCATGCCTGCATCGACAAGGCGTTTGCCGATGAGACCTGACCCGCCCGCAGCATATAAATCAAAGGCCATATATTTTCCGCCAGGTTTCAAATCGCCGATGACAGGCGTAGAGCGGCTGATGGCGTCAAAAGCGTCAATGTCGAATCCTTCGACTTGGGCCTCGGATGCGATGGCCAAAAGATGTAATATCGCATTGGTCGAGGCGGCGGTTGCGGAGAGGGCAATCGCGGCATTCATCAGGGATTTTTTAGTCACCATTTCGCGCGGCAAACGGTTCTCATTCACGCACTCAACAACGATTTGCCCGGCGCGGTAAGCGCTGGCATTTTTATCGTCAGAGATAGCCGGCACATCATTTGCACCCATGGGAGACAGGCCTAGGAAGGTCATCGCCATCGCCATTGAATTTGCGGTAAATTGACCGCCGCACGCACCGGCACCGGGGCAAGCGGCTTTTTCGATTTCTTTCAACTCCGCATCATCAATAATGCCTGCCGCGCAAGCGCCAACCGCTTCGAACACGTCTTGGACAGACAGGTCTTTACCTTTGTGTTTGCCTGGCATGATGGAGCCGCCGTAAAGTACGACACCCGGAATATTCATCCTTGCCAGTGCCATGCCTGCGGCTGGAATTGTTTTATCGCACGCAACGAGAATAATCACGCCATCCAAACTATGGCCTTTCACGGCCAGCTCAATCGAATCCGCTATGACTTCGCGTGACATTAGCGACGCGCGCATGCCTTCGCTGCCCATTGTGATACCGTCGGAAACTGCGATGGAATTAAAATCAACGGGCGTGCCGCCGGCGGCGCGAATACCTGCCCGAACCGGAACGGCCAGCTTGTCCAGGTCCATGTTACAGGGACCCATATTTGTCCAAGTGTTAAATACGGCAATGATTGGGCCTGCGAAATTTTCATCATCCATGCCCGTAGCGCGCAACATGGCGCGCGCGGCGGCGCGGTCGCGTCCTTTAACAATGGCATCACTGCGTTTCGACATATTCATTTCCTCAAGCCCTAAACATAAAAAAACCCGCGTCCTCTCGGAGCGGGTGGTTCATGTTCGGGACGCTCTCCCTACATACCACCCGCGCCTCGTCCCACAAGGACGACGACAGACACAAGAATGAGAAGAAGGAGGCTGCCCACAAGAGCCGCATCATCACGGAGCGTTTGTTGACGCGCGGCGACTTTCACTTTCATTTCATTTTGGTTGTGCGAATGCATGATGTTCCTTTGATAGCGTTGCGTTAACGAGTCAAGCGTGGACCCTCAAGCAAAAATTTACGAATAAGCCGTCAAATTTGGCGGTATTGAGATATTAATTTTCCATAAAATCAAGAAATTGTAGAAAAACCTTTCTCTAAATCGTTCAAAAGGTCGCTTTCACTTTCGATTCCGACGGAAAGTCGGAGCAAACTCTCGCTAATTCCAGCTTCGCGGCGGGCCTTTTCGGCCATTCCGCGATGGGTCATTGTCTCGGGCAAGCAAATAAGGGACTCTACACCGCCGAGGCTGGCGGCCAATCCAAAGATGTCCAGCGCTTCGCAGAACTGCGTCGCGGCATCCAATCCGCCTTTAATCTCAAAGGAAAGCATGGCACCGGGACCTGATTGCTGTGTTTTGACTAAATCATATCCCGGATTGCTCGGTAGACCCGGAAAATTGACGGCCGTCACTTGCGCTTGTGATTCTAAGAATTTCGCAATGGCCATTGCGTTAGCCTCTGCGGCATCGAGGCGTAGCGCCAAAGTCCGCAAGCCCCGCAATGTCTGGTGACAATCAAAGGCGCTGGCGGTCACGCCCGCGGCATTGGCCCACCACGCCAGTTGCTCCACGTGATCTTCTGATTTCGCGACCACGCAGCCGCCAATGATGTCGCTATGACCGTTGATATATTTCGTTGTGGATTGGAGCGCGATATCCGCGCCGAGATCCAGCGGGCGCAAGCGCAGCGGGGTCAGGAATGTGTTGTCGACAAGGGTGATCGCGCCCGCAGTTTTCGCCGCCGCGCATATCGCTTTGACATCGACAACGCGCATCAGTGGATTTGAAGGCGTTTCAATCATGACGAGGCCGGGTTTGTTGGAGAGCGCCGCTTTCAGGGCTGCGGAATCTGTCTGATCGACAAATTCAACACGGATGCGGCCTTGTGCGGCGCGGTGCGTGAGCAAGCGGTGGGTGCCACCATAACAATCATGCGGCGCGATGACGAGATCATCTGCTTTGATCAGGTTTAAGACCAGATCAATCGCCGACATGCCCGAAGAGGTCACAACTGCGCCTGCGCCGCCGTCCAGGTCAGCCAAGGCGTCAGCGAGGATCGTCCGGTTCGGATTATTGCTCCGCCCATAATCATATTCACCTTTCTCTGACGGGGACGGCCAGAGATAGGTCGAGGAGAGATAAAGCGGCGGCGGGACAGACCCATGTGCCGGGTCAGAGCCAATACCGGCTTGGACGATTTTGGTTTTGTGTTGTGTGTCTTCGCGATCAGTCATGGGTCATTATCTCACGTCGCGCCAATTTCTTTTTATTCATGCGAATTACTCGCCATGTTCTGAGGCCCATCCAAATTGAGGCAATTGTGCCGAGAAATAAGCCATTGGCGAGCCCGCTGATCAACGCATAATACACGCGTTCAAACAAAGAAACTTCATTCCAATTGCCAGCAAATAAAAGAATCACGAAAGCCATGACTCCTGTGAAGATGAAAACAATCCCCACGACCTTTATCCAAAAGATAAAGATGTTGAGTAGTCTGGTCATGATTTAGACAAATAAGGTACGGCCATATAAATTATTTACCTACCCCCTGTGTCACTCGGAGACCTATCAGCCAAACGCTCAGTTTTCTTACGGTTGGCGCGCGTGATTTTCCAGTTTTTCCACCATAGATAAAAAGCAAGCAATCCGCCGAATATTCCGCCCACATACCCCGCATATTTTATCGCAATAATGATACGTTCGCCCCAGCTATACCCCTCAGCTTCGCTGCCAATAGCAAAGAGGATAAGAATAAGGCCAGCCGTGACCGCCCAAATGAAGGCAATGCAGCGAGCGGTTAACCAGAGGAATTCAACGAGGGCTTTCATGCTAAGCCTTTACAAAATTCAGCCAGTCTCGGGTCCATCGCGTCATATTCCTTTAAAAACGCATCGTGCCCATAAAGAGAGGTGAAGGTGTAAAGCTCGCTCGGCCCCGACAGGCGGTCGCGGAGTTCACGCATATCGGGGAGCGGGGCGAGCTGGTCTGAAATTGCTGTCATCAATAGAGTCGGCGTGCTTATGCTCTCCGGCTCTATGCGATGGAGGTCGATAGATTCTGACAGCGCCAGAAAACGCTGCGGATCCATATTTTCCGCGAATACATCGCCACGAGAGCCCAGGTAGCTGCAAATATCAAATTGAATAGGCGTGGATTCGGCCTCTTTTAGATCAAAACGATCTGCGAATTCTTCGGGCGTGCGGTATGTCGTCATCGCCAGCTCGCGTGCGAGCTTTAGTCCGGCTTCAGGTTTCCCCGCTTCTAATCCCAGACGCACGACGCGGCGCTGTATTCCCCGCCACCCCACCCCAATCGGATAGGGCCGGTGTGCTGCGCCAATCACGCAAAGCCGGTCCAATGCGTTTGGATAATCCCGCGCAAAGGCGAGGGCACACATGCCGCCATAGGAACTGCCGATAATGGCGGCGACTTTTAAAATGCCCTGGGCATCGAGCAAGGCTTTAAGGCGGCGGGCTTGGTCTGTTGTTGTGATGGTTTCCGGACAGGCGTCGCCGCCGTCATTCGGCGCGAAATCATAGCCGATGACTTTAAAACGGGTCAGGTCAATCGCGCCGCCTTCGCGCACCAAGCGGGACCACCATCCACGATTTAATTTTCCGCCATCAGCAATAAAACGCGTGGCGGAAATTCCGCCCATCACCACAATGATGGGACCATCGGGATTCCCGTAAACGCGCCCGTGTACAACATCATCGACCAGCGCGCATCCGCGCCCCAATTTGTGCGTGCCCAGCTTTGCTTCTATGTCACGACCAATTGCCATGGACCGCCTTTTTATTCTGCGGACTAACGGAAAAGGGAGGGAACGGATTGGCCGTTCAAATCCTCATCTTCGCCGCTTGAGCCCAAGCTGCAGGATTTGGCACCGTCAACGGCTTTTATGAAAAAGCGTTAGGGGTTGCCCCGACCCGTGTATTTTGTGTAAAAATTGAAAAAAACAATGAACGAAGTAAGTTCATTTTTTTGTTCCTCATAATCTGAATAAACACAAATTACACCGAGGGCCTGTCCCTCCACCGGTCTTCATGATGACCGGCCTATGCGGTCTCGTCTCGCTTTCGTCAAGTCAGGAGTCCGTTGTGCCTTTCGCCCAGATGATGGCCATGAACAGGCCTTTCATCGGGGGAAGCGCCGCCAGAGCAATCCCTGTTGCGATGACGCAAAGATAAATGATGAGCTGCCAGCTCGGTAAATTCGTGCCCCAAAAAACGAAATGCCAGATTGCTACCGTCAAATGCGCGGAAATTGTCATAGCCGCCCATGCCGGGGCAAGGTCTGCACGAATAGAGTCCCAAGGCTGATTACAGTCGGAACAGTGTTCCACAGGTTTCAGAAAAGCGCGAAAAAGTTTGCCATCCCCACAGCGGGGACAGCGCAATTTTATACCGCGCCAAAGCCTTGGCCATATGGAACCTTGCTGTGGCGGCGGGCCAAAGTCCGGTGATTTAGAATCATTTTCCATGTCGGTCTCCGATTGACAGTTGACGGGGGCAGGCCTAGCTGACCCTCTTAAGTTTTTGAGAGCCTGTCATGCCTGTTCCTGTCATCGTCCTGAATTTCGGTCATTCCGTCCTCAATTCGCTGGAGGACTACACCCAGGCCGCCTCCGAAATCTACCGTCATTATCGGCAGGGACAAAATGTCGTAGCTGTTACATCCGCTCAAGGTGACCAGACCGATGTGTTGATGGCCGAAGCGCGGCGTATCGGGCCGGAAGGTGAGGCCAAAAACCTGCCGGAATTGCTGCAGCTTGGCGAACGCCGTTCGGCGGCTCTATTGGCATTGGCGCTCGAACGTATCGGCGCGCCCGCCTTTGTCCGCCAAGCGCGGGATTTGGGCCTGACCGCAGAGGGCAGCTTTACCGAAGCGCGCCTGACGGGATTGAACACACCGCAATTACTCCAAGACCTCAAAGACCACGACATTGTCGTCATGCCGGGATTTGTGGCGATTGGCGAAAAAGACCGCGCCGTTCTGCTGGGTGATGGTGGTGCAGATTTGACGGCGCTCTATGTGGCGGACCAGCTAAGCGTCGAGGCGGTCTTGCTCAAAGATGTGAACGGCATTTATGAGGTTGACCCAAAGTCCAATCCAGACGCCGCGCGCTATGAAGAAATTTCATGGGAAGATGCAACGAAGGTCGCGGGCCCGCTGATTGCCCCGCGCGCACTCGGCTTTGCACGGAAGAATCAAGTGCCTTTCAGCGTTGGGACGCCGGGCCTTCCGTCTTATACGCGCGTCGGGGCCAAGACGGGCGCAATGAAATCCGCGCCGAAGCCTAAGAAGCTCCGCATTGCCATGATGGGCCTCGGCGTTGTCGGCGGCGGCGTTTATCGCCGCGTGGCCGCCCATGCAGATCAGTTTGAAATCACAAAAATTATGGTGCGTAATCCCGATAAATATATCGATCAGGGATATAAGCCTGACGTGTTGGCGACGGAGTTTTCGGATTTGGTCGCGGCGAAACCGGATGTCTTCATTGACGTCTCAGGCGGCATTGAACCTGCGTTGGGACATTGCAAAACGATGCTGGGAACCGGCGTCCATGTGGTGTCGGCGAATAAACAAGCCATCGCGGCGGGCGGTCAGGACTTGCTCGATTTTGCCCAAAGTCACGGCGCGCAGCTTCGGTTCTCGTCTGCGGCGGGCGGCGGCATGCCTGTGCTGGAAATGTGTCTGCGCGAAGCGGGCCGCATTACCCGCGTGCAGGCTTTGCTGAACGGCACGACAAATTATATGCTGGACGAAATCGGCAAAGGGAAAAGCTATGCCGAAGCGTTGAAAGACGCGCAGGATAAGGGCTTTGCCGAGGCGGACCCCACGGCCGATGTCGGCGGCGCGGATGCAGCGGCAAAAATCCGCCTCATCGCTATGCTCGGCTTTGATGAGGCCATCACACTGGATGATATTCCGCTCGACAGCATCGCTGATTTCAATCCGGAAGAGCCAGCCAAAGGCGCATGGAAACGCATTTCCAAACTCTGGAAAGACCAGAACGGTTTCTCCTCCGCCCTGCAACTCAAAGACCTCTCAACAAATAATTTCCTCGCCCAAGCCGACGGCGAAGAGGCCCATGCCGAATTCGATTTTGACGATGGCGACCAATATCGCATCCGCGGCAAAGGCGCCGG
>CALFWV010000106.1 GCA_937927825.1 uncultured Caulobacterales bacterium
CTACCGCGGCTAATCGGTGTGTCATATAGCTGACAAGATTTGGACAAAATGACTCTTGCGTAATAAAGCAAGAGAAAGTTCCGAACCGAAGCGGCTTGCTACAATATTTCCTTACCGAGTGACAAGCTCAAATAGTGAGTCCTTCAAACAAAATCTTCAACCTCGTCGAAGTCCGCCGCGCAGTTAAAATCCCGCAACGGCTTCATTTGCGGTTAGAACCGATTCCAAAAGGGCAGCCTTCGTCCGTATGAGAGATGCGTCAATATTATTCACTCTTGTTTGCACTTGCAAAACATCGAGAAGGGAGCTTTCGCCGAGGTCGAACTGTACAGATTCCAATCTTAACGCTTCATTTGCAGCCTCCGATGAGGCCTCGAGGTTGACCAGAGTGCGCCGGAGTGTATCTGCCTGATCATAGGCGTCCGAAATCTCGTTCATGGCCCTGCGTAAGCGTTGTTCATAAGCGAGGAGAGAGATATCCAACTCTGCTTTCGCGCTGTCAATGCCCGCGTCAATGGCGCCGCCGCCAAAAATTATCTGAGAGAGCGATGCCCCCAAACGCGCGATGTAATCGCCGGGATCAAATAGATTCGAGAAGGCCGACCCAGAGGATAGGCTTCCCGACAAATCAAAGCTTGGCCAGCGGGCAAGTTTCGCGCCTTGTAAAGAGGCGATCCTTCCGGCCAATTGAGCGCGAGACGCCACAATATCCGGTCGTCTTTCCAATAAGTTGGCCGGAAGTCCTCTTGCCGGCAGGGACTTTGGTTCACGCAGTTCGGTCGCCAGTTCAATATCTTCATCCGGATAATCGCCGAGAAGGATGCTGAGGGCCCGGCGAGCGGCGCGGGCGGCCTGTACAGTGCTCTCATAGCTCGCAACGGCGCTTTGAAAGTTGGCTTCGGCAAAGGCAAAATCCCCTTTCGCCGTGTCACCCAGACGATAGCGCGCTTCCGATATTCTGCGACTCTCGGTCAGAAAGTCGAGATTTGTTTTCGCAAGATCAACTTGAAGCGACGCTTCTACGGCGCGAATATAAGCGCGTCCTGTCGCGGCTAATACCGCTTGCCGCGTGTCGGCTGCCAAAGCCTCTTGCGCGAGAAAATTGGCGCGAGAGCCGTCTACCGCGGTCCGAGTTTGCCCAAATATATCAGGGTCCCATCGGCCGTTTAAGCCGAGGCTGTAGCTGTCCAACGGATTATCAATAGTTTTTAGGATTGCTGAGCCGGAAGCCGAACCGCTGGCGGTAAGGTTTGGTTTCAAGCGTGACGCTGCCCGCCTTAATTCGGCCTCAGCGCCAATTACACGTTTTTGCGCGGTTTTGATGTCAAAGTTTTGCGCATCGGCCACGGACAAATACCTCAATAGAATTGGGTCATCATATAATTTGGCCCAAGACACGCTAAGGCCCATGTCCGAGCCAAGTTCCAGGAGCCAAGCCGAGGGTATGTCGGCGCCCGTTTCGACCGATTGCGATGGCGGAGGGGACAAGGTTGCACAGGCTGTGAGGGTGCTTAACACTGCCGAAGTGAGTAAAAACCTGAGAAAAGGCATAACGGTCCTATTCATGACGAAGCGCCTCAATGGGATTGAGACCGGCTGCCCTGCGTGCAGGGAGGAACCCGAAAACGACGCCTATCATTAATGCGGAGCCGAATGAAATAAGGGCGACGGAAGAGCTGAAGACGAGCTCAACATCCATTGTATCCATCGCCAGTTTAGACATGAAAAACCCCAAGGTAAGGCCGACAATACCTGATAAAATGCAAAGTAAGAGCGCTTCCGTCAGAAACTGGTTCATGATGTTGGACTTCTTTGCCCCCAGTGCCATACGGAGCCCAATCTCTCTGGTTCTTTCCGTCACTGAGACGAGCATAATATTCATCACTCCGACGCCGCCAACCAGCAAGGAAATTGCTCCCATAGCTGCTAACAGAAAGCTCAAAGCTCTGGTTTCTTCGGCAACTTGTTCTTGGCGGCCACGGGATGAGAAAATACGGTAATCGGGTGGCGCGCCAACTTTCAAATCACGTGATCGTCGTAGGACAATGTTAATCTCTTCTTCCACGGTGTTTAAATTTTGGCCTAAGTCGCCGACAACACGGATATTGCTGACGTGATTTTGGACAAAGCGGTTACCGCCAATGACGCGTTCTCGCGCCACATTAATAGGCGCCCAAGCGAAAGTGTCATCATTGCCGAATGAAAAATTGCTATCCGCCTTGGTTACAACCCCTTTGACCGTGAAGGCCACGTTGTTAACTTTAATTGTTTCGCCAAGCGGATTTTGTCCGTCAAACAGTCGGTTTTGAACACCTTCACTGATGACAATAACAGGCCGTCGTGTTTCTATGTCTGCAAATGAAATATTCTCACCCATTTTAAGATCACTGCCGCTGGCTTTAAGTTGGTCCGGATCAACACCCAGAAAGTTTCCGCTTACGTCATTTGTGTCTGTTGCGATTGTATAGTTTCGCCCGGTTAATGTTCCTGTAGCGGCATAAACGCCGTTAATTGCGCGTATCTCTCGTATATCTTCTTCGGTGAACGGCATTGATGGTCGAGTTTGCGACGATCGGCCTCTGTCCCAATCCGGCCAAATTTGCATGGTTCGCGTGCTTATAGAGTTCAGACTTTCCTCGACCTGCTTTTTCGCGCCTTCACCCAAGGCTAGCATTGCATATACGGCGGCGACGCCAATG
>CALFWV010000107.1 GCA_937927825.1 uncultured Caulobacterales bacterium
GGTGAGACATCGGACTGTGCCGGGGCTTTAGGAACGAGAGCCGACCAGTAGTTCCAAGTGGGCTAACTCTGGGGTTTATGACTGGCCGTTTCTTCAAAAACCATCGCCGCAGGGTTTGTTTACCGTCTTACAATCGGTGGACATCGTCTTCGCGTAAAACATTTCTTTCTTCCTTCTGGTATTCCATCGGGAAGACAACTCTGCGGGCAAGTCCTGCTTTGTATGATGACCTCGGCTGACCCCAAGTTGAAACCTAAGTTTCAACGGGGCGGTAGGACATTATACATGTCTAAATCTCTAATATCGCAAGCCGAACGGCTGCACCTAAACTGGAAACCACAGATTCGCCGCTAGCCAAGCGGGCTCAACTCACCTTAAAGATGTTATATTATCAATTGGGAGTCCGTTATGAAGCGCGCCATTTTTCATCTTTTCTGCTTGTCCACATTGGGCGTATTCGCCGCCGCGCCCGTCGCCAATGCCGGAGAGATATTGCGCGAGACGCCCGCGAGTGAGTTTAGATGGCGGACAACGGAATGCCCCAAACCTATACAAAACAGGTCCCCCACGATATCTGCGCAGGTGAGTCTTGAGCGCTATTCTGCGGACATCACAAGATATCTGGCGTGTCTCCAACAGGAGGCACAGCGGGATTTTGAAAAAGCGCAAATGCAAATGCAAGCCTCCATCGAAGCCGAACTAGATGCCGAGACAAAACGCATGGATGAAATGATTAAGCGCGCCTATCGCACGACGCGATAGCGGGTTTTAACTATCCACCTCTGCATCGAGCGCATTGGCGATGATAAAGTCACGGCGCGGTTCAACCACGTCGCCCATCAGCTTGGTGAACAGATCATCCGTGACGTCTTGCGCTTCGACTTTAACCTGCAGGAGAGAGCGGGCATTTGAATCGAGCGTGGTTTCCCAGAGCTGGTCCGGGTTCATTTCGCCCAACCCCTTATAGCGCTGGATTTTGAAGCCCTTGCGCCCGCCTTCGAAGATCACCTCGAGCAGTTGCGCGGGGCCCGAGACATAGATGGGATCGCTGTCGCCGCGGCGGAATGTGGCCGTGCCGGAATAGGTCTCGCCCAAGGACGGGGCGAGTTTTTGCAAACGCCGCGCATCGGAGCTGTCGCGGAAACTTGGCCGCATGACGACTCTGTCCATCACGCCGCGCACATCGCGTTCAAAAACCAAGGCCCCGTCATCATCATAGGTGCCGGACCAACCGTCTTCGCCTTCATCGGCGATGAGGTCCAGACGGGCCACGGCTTTTTCGATTAACTCGGGATGTTCTTCCACGTCCAAAATGCCGGAAATCGCGATTTGCGCAATCGCACTATCCGGGGCGCGGTGTTTCATGCGGTTCAAAATTTGCTGCACGGCCAAGGCTTCGCGGGCCACCCGTTTCAGATCTTCACCGGCAATGACAGAGCCGTCGTCCAGCGTGAGGGACGCGTCCCGAGACCCCGCATCAATGAGATACTCATCGAGCTCCTCTTGGTCCTTAATATATTGCGTGTTCTTGCCGCGCTCCACTTTATAAAGCGGCGGCTGCGCGATGTAGAGATAGCCGCGCTCGATGAGCTCCGGCATTTGGCGATAGAAGAATGTCAGCAGCAAGGTTCGAATATGCGCGCCGTCAACATCGGCATCGGTCATGATAACAATCTTATGGTAACGCGCTTTATCCGCATTGAAATCTTCGCGGCCAATGCCTGTACCCAGCGCCGTAATCAGCGTGCCGATTTCCTGGCTGGAGAGCATGCGGTCAAACCGGGCGCGTTCAACGTTGAGGATTTTACCTTTGAGCGGCAAAATGGCTTGGTTGTGGCGGTCACGCGCCTGTTTGGCGGAGCCTCCCGCAGAGTCCCCTCCACGATGAAAATTTCGGACAAAGCCGGGTCGCGCTCTTGGCAATCGGCGAGTTTCCCCGGCAAAGACGCGACATCAAGAGAGCTTTTCTTCCGTGTCAAATCCCGGGCTTTACGCGCGGCCTCGCGGGCCATGGCGGCCTCTGCGATTTTTTGGACAATCATTTTGGCCTCAGAGGGATGCTCCTCAAACCATTCGCCGAGCGCTTCATTCATCGCGCTCTCGACAACAGGGCGGACCTCGGAGCTGACAAGCTTATCCTTGGTCTGGGAGCTGAATTTCGGATCAGGGACTTTCACCGACAGCACACAGGTCAGGCCTTCGCGCGCGTCATCGCCGGAAAGCTTTACCTTGTCATTCTTCTTCGCCATGCCCTGCGCATAAGTATTGATTGTCCGGGTCAGCGCGCCGCGAAAGCCCGCCAAATGTGTCCCGCCATCGCGCTGTGGGATGTTATTCGTGAAACAGCGGACATTCTCGTGATAGCCGTCATTCCACCACATCGCCGCATCGACTGTGATGCCGTCTTTTTCAGCATGGATATTAATGGGGCCATCGAGGATGGGTGTTTTATTCGCATCCAAATGCCGAACAAACGCTTCGATCCCGCCTTCGTAGAACAGCTCCGTCACAATGGGCTCTTCAGGACGCTCATCCGTCAGAATAATCATCACGCCGGAGTTGAGAAACGCCAGCTCTCGCAGGCGACGCTCCAAGGTGGCCCGATCAAATTCGACCATGGTGAAGGTCTCTTCGGATGGGAGAAAGCGGACTTTGGTTCCTGTGAGCGTTTTCACAGAGCCATCGCGGCGATTATCTTGCGGAGCGTCGCCGACAACTTTCAACGGTGCAACGGAATCGCCGTGGCTGAATTCCATCCAATGTTCTTTCCCGTCGCGCCAGATGGTTAGCTGCAAGGAGACAGACAAGGCGTTTACGACAGACACGCCCACACCGTGGAGTCCGCCCGAGACTTTATAAGAATTCTGGTCAAATTTCCCGCCCGCATGGAGTTGGGTCATGATGACCTCAGCGGCGGAGATGCCTTCTTCTGTATGCATAGCGACGGGGATGCCGCGGCCATTATCGCTAACCGAGCAGGACCCGTCGGGATGCAGGACAACCTCTACACGGTCGGCATGTCCGGCGAGGCTTTCATCAATGGAATTATCGACAACTTCATAGACCATATGATGCAGGCCGGACCCGTCATCCGTATCGCCAATATACATCCCCGGGCGTTTCCGTACCGCGTCCAGGCCTTTGAGGACTTTAATCGAATCGGCCCCATAATCAGGGGTGGAAGCGGGCGTATTGGGGGCGGCATCGGCCATGAAAAAAATCCTGCATGAATCGTTACCGATTCGTACAGGATTTCACGCATCATTGTAAGGGCATAGAACGGCGCGGTCTGCGCGCAGTCTCAGCCTAATTTATCGTGTAAACAACACCAAAACGAGTAATCGTATCCGTATTCTCGGTTCCCACAGGAACGTCTGTATGGTGGTCGACACGGAACGACGCCCGCGCGGCCAAATTCCCCATCAAAGTCGCCGTGATGCCGGCCTCGTTCCAGAGATATGTATCGCTGGCCGCATAGAGGATTTCGGAGTTATTATAGAAGGACACATTCTCATTCAGGTCCCATTTGAACTTTGACGCACCGCGTGCAGCCAGCTCATTTTCTGTCACAGACGGCACGAGGAGTGTGTCTTGCGTTTCTTGCGAGCGATACCCGAGACCCGCTTCGACGTCCCATCCGATTGGGTCGGGCAAGATTACCTTATACCCGAGACCCGCGCCGAGATAATAGCCGGTTTGAAACGCGCCGAAATCATCCTGATACCAATCCCCATTGCCAAATACATAGAGGCGATCATTGATGTCGCGGTCCAGCTGATAGCCGAGTGTGAAACGCTCTTTATTATTGACGCCCGAAACGCGGCCAAAATCGGCAGAGCCGCGAACCGTGTGACGCCAAACGTCGGTCTCTTTTTGAATGTTGAGCGCAAGACCCAAATCTGTTGTTTCGGTGTTACCGGTTGTTTTGGACCCGGCCAGTGAGGCTTCGCCCGACCACCCGTCTTGCGCAGCCGCGCCCGTCGCAAAGCCGAGGGCTGTTGTCGCCAAAAGCGCAACACATGTTTTTGATAAGAGTTTCATATCTCTAAATCTCCGAGGTTAAATCATGACCGTTAAATCAGGGGTTAAAATTCTGGAGCCGCTCCTATTTCGCCCAGCCTGTACGCTAGATGAACACCGCTGTTTTCCGGCGTTCATAATTCATTCACCGTGTTTTGGGTTACACACCGCGCAATTCTAAACTTTGGCTGGAGGGCCCCATGGATAACTTAAAATCATTTTTGAACCCCGATCGACTCGAGAGCTTGACCTCGACCGGTCTCGGATTGGCAACAAATGTTGTCATTGCCATCATCATTATCATCATTGGCCTGTGGGTCGCGAAACGCGTCAGCAATGCCATCATCAAGATGTCAAAAAAACACGAGCACTTGGATGACACGCTTTTCCGTTTTCTGGCCAGCATCGTTAAATTCCTTATCCTAGCCGTTGTCGGTATGGCCGTTCTGGGCCGCTTTGGGATTGAGACAACATCAATCGTCGCTGTCTTGGGTGCCGCAACTGTTGCGGTTGGCCTCGCGCTGCAAGGGTCGCTGTCTAACTTGGCCGCCGGCGTCATGCTTCTGGTATTCCGTCCCTATAAAGTTGGCGATTTCGTCGATGGCGGCGGATCTTTTGGTAATGTTGAAGAAATCAATCTCTTCACAACCAATATGCAAACCTTTGACAATCAGCAGATCATCATCCCGAACAGCAAAATCTGGGGCGAGAAGATTATCAACCACAGCCACCATCCGGTGCGCGGCGTCGATATGCGCTTTAACATCGCCTATGAAGACGATGTCCAGAAGGCCCGCGAAGTTATCCAGAAAGTTCTGGCCGACCACCCGCATGTTAAATCTGACCCGGCGCCGTTTATCGAGGTTGAAACCCTGAGCGAACGCTCTGTCGAAATCCTGGTTCGTCCGTTCACGGATGGCGCACATTACTTTGACGTGACCTATTCCGTACCGGAGCAGATCAAAGCCGCATTGGGCAAAGCTGGCATGGCCACGCCTTACCCGCAAACGCGTATTATCATGTCTAAAGACTAAGGCCTTTAGGCACGATAACAGCTTCCCCTCCAGGGAAGCCCCCGGGTGGCTCGTTCTTAAGTGAACGGGCCACCATTTTTATTCGCCCCCGTGACCTCATTGTGTCTCTGAAGAATTCCCGGACGCGAAACGTGCGCATTTGACCCGGTGAGTCAAATGCAGTGAAGCGGCGAACCGCCAAAGAGGGCGAAAGCCCTCGAAAAAAGGACGGCCCGCGTGGTGATCTCCGCGATGGACGCGTAGCGCTCGCATTTGGTCCGGGGGACCAAATGCAGCGGAGCGCCTAACCCGTAAGGGTTCGGCCACGATGTTAGAGATATAGGCATGGTGAATTTCCTACTGCCCATCCTTTGAAACTATGGTTTCAACTTGGAGTCAGTCAAAGCACGTAATCCTGTAAAGTAGGACGGCCCGCGTGTTGGCCCCCGCGATGGAGACCAGAAGAGTTAGTTGTTTTACGCGAGGACGTGGATTGATTTGTAAAATCATTCCACAACAACACGCGGCGATGGTTGTTGATGAACCGGGTCGTGCAATTCGTATTCGCGAAATGCACCAGGTCCCGCAGTTGGACGTTCCGGTCACCCATACCCGTTTTATTGGATATGACCCGGTTCAACACCCAGCGGTCGTCTCTCGCCACAAAAGCTCCGGCACACTCCGGGGGCTTCAGCGCATTTCGCAAAACGCGATTCGCACAACCCGGACGCTCAAGCCCACCGTCCTCCAGACCAGCCCGTGCAATTTATCGAAGAAAAAATGCACATGGTGTATTTTGCCTTTGGCAAATTACACTAAGTAAGCGCTCACCTGTCCTATGTCAGAAGGAACGAGTTAAATATGCGGTATAAAAGGTAAGGGGAGGACGGAGTTTTTTGGATTTTATAAACGGTTGAAACCTAACCAAATTACGTCAGGTAAAGTAGGTTCGAAACGGGGATACAGTTTTTTGACCCCAAATATTGAAACATGATTTCTGTCAAATGTTTAAAAGTAAACGAGGGCTTCTGTCGAAGTATCTATTTTCACTCCAAGCCTCTTTTCACTCAGCTTCCGAAACTTCGGTTTGAAGTCATTAATATCATTTGAGACCAGAACCTTCTCGATAGAATTAGTAGTAACCTTAAGGAATTTTCTGTCCGTAGGGTCAGGGACACCTTGATTAATTATCGCTCTGTGCTGGTTAGAAACTGTTGTACTCAAACTCTTAATTCTTCTGTGATCTATTAATGTAGCAAGAACACTTTGGGCTAAATCACATCCATTTAGATTTGCGATGTATTCCGAATATATACCACTTGTGTTTTCAGCTTCAATTTCGAAGAAGAATTCATCTACAGCCAAAACAACATCGCTTGACTCAATTGCCTCCAAAAGGCTTGATGAGCAGATAAAAAATCCACTTTCAGGATTTGAAGCATGGGCAAATACATTAGTGTCTATAACGATATCATCCATTTTTTGAAATCGCAGCTCTCTGAGCTTGGGCCAATTCCAAGGAACCTGCCAGCTTATCGGCAAAAAAGTCTTTAGGCCAATTTTCTTTGTTAATGTGACCCAAATCGCTAATGTTGATTTCGCGTATTTTCGAACTTTTTCCTCGCTTTTCCACGAAGTAGAGTCCCACATCATCATTCGCAATTTTATTTTGTGCGATTAAGGTTCGAACCCGCAGCAAGAGATGCTCACTATGCGTCTCAACGATTAGCCTTTTATCTTCCTTTGCCATTTGGACAAGAAAGTCGCCAAGATTCTTTTGCAATTTAGGATTTAAATGAAGTTCGGGCTGCTCAATTAATGTGAGCGAAGTTTCATCAGCTGTAATCATATGGACCAAAATTGGTAGAAACTGAGAGATTCCAAACCCTAAATCAGTAATATTATGCTTTCGACCTGTTTTTGAAATTAATGATAGGGAGAAGACTTCTGCAGTAATTTCATCCATAAACAAGCCTTTCCCAAGGCCCATTTTTTTTATCCAATAGTCCAGCTTTGGTTTTATGGAATTGTATTCACGACGAATAATTGAGGCAGCGTTTTCTCCCTGATCACCAACACTTTGCGGTCTATCTCCATGATATTCATATATCCTTTTAGCCTTATCCCTACTGGGGCCTATATGAAAAAAGTCTAATAATTCGGTCGAAAAATACTCTAACGAGAAACTTAGCAAGGTTAAGTACGCTTCAAACGATGGCGAATAATCAACTTCGGCAGAACTTTCATGACCTTTATCAGCATCATTATCCATCAATGCCCGACGAAGCTGATAAATTGTTTTTGAAGGTGAAAAGAAGAAATTTGAAGGAAGAGATTTAAAAATAGCTTCTCGTTCTTCCTTCTTGAACTGATCTTTGAAAAAATATTTGACGATATATCCACCATCTTCGTACTTTAACTCTAGCATTTGTCTTTTTAGAAAATCATATACCATGTAGTTAGAAACGAAGGTGGTTTTTGACTCTTCGTCATAAGAAACTTCAACCCTCATTCCTCCGGGGGACTGCTCACCAACTTTCCCAAGTTTAGTTTCCCTAACAGTCTCGTCAAATTCATCAATTTGATGAACGTGAAATCCAAAATCAATTTCTAATTTATTCTTGAGATTATGCTCTCTAATAAAATCTTTAAACGAGCCATAGTCAAAGTTTTTACCTCTCGAAACAATTGGGACCTCAGTGTCCGAATTGGTGACTGTTTCTTTGAGCATTATTATTGGGGCCAAAAACGAGCTCTTTCCAGCATTGTTTGAGCCTAATAAAATCGTAAGCGGCTTGAGCTCAACCTCTCCCGTGTCGCGAAAGCCCCGAAAGTTTTTAACTCTCATTCTGAAATTATTGTGAATCATTCTCTTAATCCCCTAACCCAGCAGCCCGCGCCTCAACCGCCGCGACGATCTCATCGACCATCACGTCATTATCGGTCTTCCCGGTTTTCT
>CALFWV010000108.1 GCA_937927825.1 uncultured Caulobacterales bacterium
CGCCGCAACTCCTCATCCGCGTCGACGGCCCCCGCGGCAAGAAAGGCGCAAAACGCGACCAAAAGGAAGTTCTGAAAGTGGGCGACCGCGCCCTCTGCCGCATTAAAATGCGCGATAATGGCGAGGCCGTCGCCACCGTCATGAAGAAGCTCGGCAGCGGCCCTACGGCGCATCTGGGCGTGCTTTATAAGGGCGGACGCGGATGGCGTATCCAGCCTGTCTCCAAAAAAGCCCGCCATGATTACAAACCCGTTCGCGTGCCGGAAGAGGCCGAAGACCAAGACCTCGTCTGGTTCCAATCCAGCCGTCGCAACCAAGGCGATATGCGCTTGGCGGAAATCAAAGAGATCATCGGCTCAGCCAAAGGCGGGAAATCCGCGAGCCTGATCAGCCTGCATGAAAACGATATCCGCGTCGCCTTCCCCGATAAAGTCATTGAGGAAGCCAAATCGCTGAAACTGCCAAAGATAGAAGGCGCGCGCGAAGACATTCGCGACCTGCCGCTCATCACGATTGACCCAGTAGACGCAAAAGATTTCGACGATGCCGTCTTCGCCCATCCGGATGAGAAAGAGACTAATAAAGGCGGCTGGGTTGTCTGGGTCGCGATTGCCGATGTGTCAGGTTTCGTCACGCCCGGGTCAGAGCTGGATTTAGAAGCGCGCGAGCGCGGCAACTCCGTCTACCTGCCTGACGTGGTCGTGCCGATGCTACCGCATGAGCTGTCGTCTGATCTCTGCTCCCTACGCCCCAATGAAGACAGCGCCTGTATGGCCGTGCGCATGGTGTTTGATAAAACGGGCGTGAAGCTGCGCCACAGCTTTAAACGCGGCATGATGCGCAGCCATGCCCGCCTCACCTATCAGCAAGCACAAGACGCTGCTGAGGGCCGCGCTGGCGATGCGGCAGAGCCCGTGCTGGATATTATCCAAGACATCTACGCCGCCTATAAGGTGTTGAAACAGGGCCGCGATGCTCGCGCGCCTCTCGCGATTGAACTGCCCGAACGACGTGTTCATATTGATGATGAAGGCAAAGTCAGTGGTATAACACTGCGGGATCGTTTTGACGCACATAAGTTGATCGAAGAATTTATGGTGCAGGCCAATGTCTGCGCGGCAGAGAGTCTCATCGCAAAAAAGACGCCCGCCATTATGCGCTTCCATGATGTCCCGTCGGGAGAAAAACTCAAAGGCCTCGCAGACTTTCTCCCCGCGCTAGACCTCAAATTCAGCATGGGAGAGCGGACAACGACAGCGCGGTTGAATAAGCTGCTCGCGCAAGCCGATGCGAAAGATCTGAATGAGACCGTCGGCATGGCCGTCCTGCGCAGCCAATCCCAAGCCGTTTACAGCTCTGACAAAGGCGGGCACTTTGGCCTCAACCTTGCCGATTATACCCATTTCACCTCGCCTATTCGCCGCTATGCCGACCTGATCGTCCACCGCGCGCTGATTGATACATTCAACCTCGGCGATGACGGCATGGACAAGGAAAGCGCGTCCCGCCTGCAGGAAATCGCGGAACATATCTCCGCCACGGAACGCAAAGCCATGGTGGCAGAACGCGATGCCAAAGACCGCTATATCGCGGCCTATTTATCGGACCGTGTCGGGGCGGTCTTTAATGCGCGGATTACGGGTGTCACCAAATTCGGCCTGTTCATCACGCTGGACGAAACGGGGGCAGACGGCCTGATCCCCGCGCGTAATCTCGGCTATGAATATTTCGCCTATGACGAAAAAAACCGCGCGCTGGTCGGGACCGAAAGCGGCGACACCTACCGCTTTGGCCGACCCGTCAAAGCCAAGCTGGAAGAAGCCACACCCGTGACGGGCGGCCTCGTTTTTGAGATGGTCAGCAAGCCCGAAAAAGGCAAACCGCCAAAGCGAAACCACCGCGGCGGAAGCGCCCATAAATCTCGCGGCGCGAAGCATAAGCGCAAGCGAAGATAAGCGAATTCGGGTCTGTAGTTCTTGCTCTCTCCCCCCCTAACGTTTTACGAAAACGTTGGGACCGCTGAAGCGGCGCGGACCTCTCCCCAAGGAGAGGATGACGAAGACGATGGGTCCGAGGGCCCCATTGACGAGGAACCGAACCGGATAGCGGTTCGGCGGTTCGCTGCATTTGACGTCCCACGTCAAATACGGACGTTGCGCATCCCCATTTCAAAATCTGCGTATCCTCATATTATTTTCCGCTTTTCCAAAGCTTACTGCAGGTTTTTCAAACTCCGTCCATCAAATGCAAAAACATAATCCTCGGCGCTTGGGACCTGTGCTATAGTGCATCTGTTCTTTCAAACACGGGACTAGGTAGGACGTCATCTACCCGTTTGAGAGACGGTGGGTCTGAGCATTTCGAGTGACTTCGGAACTGTGCCGGGACTTTTGGAGTGAGAGCCGATGCCTGGGGCCAGAGATGCCTCAACTGGTAGGACAGACGGGCCGCTTCATCTACAACCGCCGCCGCGTGGTTTGTGTCATTTGCCTAGCAAACAAGTGACACGGTCTTTGCGTAAAACAACTTTTCACTTTGGTACTCCATCGCGGAGACCACCACGCGGGCAAGTCCTGCTTTATTTTATACCTCGGCAGCTGCCCAGACCAGCTGCAGCCACTTTCGCTTGTCTTCAAATCTCTGAACCGCCATCACAGCCCCATGTCCGACCCCGTCAACGATTCCGGCCCCGTCCTAGTGGGCAAAATGAAGATTACCGATGGGGAACGCGCGAAACGCAAAGAGCTGGACCGAGCGCCCCGCCCCCGCCTCGCCTCAACGCTTGTCCTGACCTGCGGGTCCGACGAAAATTTGAAAATCCTGATGGGGCAGCGCTCCAAACGTCATGATTTCATGCCCAGCGTCTATGTCTTCCCGGGCGGACGGGTAGACCGCGCC
>CALFWV010000109.1 GCA_937927825.1 uncultured Caulobacterales bacterium
CTGGTCTTCTTTCGCTGCGAGCTCGTCACAGTCGATCGTGTGGATAATAATTCCGCGTCCGGGCTCCTGAACGCCGATAATTCGGTCACCGGAAATTGGGGAACAGCAATTCGCTAGATGCAAACCGGTTCCAGGGTGCAATCCTTCGCCCTTCACGTACAGGCCGACGCTATCATCATCTATCAGATCTAAGCCTTGAACGCCGCCCTCATCTTCTCCGTCATGTTGGCCCGGAAAAACGGCTTCCACAAATTCGGTCATGGACAGTTCGCCCCGTCCGAGCGTTTCGAAAACAGTGTCTTCATCCGACATTTTCAGGCGCTTAAGCGCGTCGGTCAGTACGGCAGAATCCAAATCTTTGCCTTCGCGCTTGAAAGCATGAATGGCGAGTGTCTCTCCAATACGGCGAAACTCTTCGGTCTCCCCTTCGCGGGTCAGTCGCCGCAAAGCTTGACGGGCCCGTCCGGTCGTCGCGATACTTTCCCAATTAGGCGGGGGTTCTGCCGCGCCGCCGCGAACAATTTTAACGACATCCCCATTATCTAGATGTGTCCGCAAAGGAACATCACGGCCATTGACGATTGCGCCGATACACGTGTCGCCGACCTGCGTATGTACGGCATAAGCAAAGTCGATCGGGGAGGCACCGCGCGGCAGAGCGATGAGGTCACCTTTAGGCGTAAAAGTAAAGACCTGATCGGTAAACATCTCAAGCTTCACATTGTCTAAAAACTCATCCGCATCACCGCTCTGCTCCATCATTTCAATAAGTGGGCGAATACGTTTGAGTGGGTCGCCGCCGGAGGCTTGGGCGCTTGCCGGATCATAGGCATAGCTTTCGTCCTTATATGCCCAATGTGCCGCCACACCGCGATTGGCCACATCTTCCATACGTTCTGTTCGGATTTGAATTTCGACCCGCCGATTTTCTTCAGTTCGTATTGTTGTATGCAGAGATTGATAGCCATTGGGCTTTGGCACTGAAATAAAATCGCGGAAGCGCGACGGAACCGCCCGATATGCCTCGTGCAAAATTCCGAGCGTTTGATAGCATTGCGCAGGCGTTTCTACGATGACCCTAAACGCATAAATGTCAGCGACATCATCAAAGCTAATATTTTGACGCTGCAGTTTTCGCCAGATTCCATAGGCGCGTTTCTCTCGTCCATAAACCCGGGCGTCTAAACCGGCGTCATTGAGTGTGTTTTTCAGCGACGTGAAGACCTGACTGATGGCCTCACCTTGAGTTGAACGCCATTCTTCCAAACGCCTTTCAATACTCTCATGCGCGGCAGGATTGATGTGTTTAAACGACAACTCTTCCAGTTCTGTGCAAATTTTATCAACGCCAATCCGGCGGGCCAAGGGCGCAAAAATTTCCAACGTTTCCCTAGCAATCCTTTCTCTAGAGGCCTGTTTAGGGTGATACTGAAGGGTCCGCATATTATGCAGTCGATCACAAAGCTTCACCAGTAACACTCGAACGTCTTTGGACACGGCAAGAATGAATTTTTGAAAATTTTCAGCCTGCGCCCGCTCTCTTGATAGATTAGGGCGGGACATTTCGACCTGTCCGAGTTTGGTCACCCCGTCGACGAGTTCCGCAATCTCAGGGGTGAATTCGTCGGAGAGTTCTTGGACCGAGGCGTCGGTATCTTCTAGAACGTCATGCAATAGCGCGGTACAGACCGTGGCAATATCGAGCTTAAGCGACGCCACAATGCCTGCCACCTCTATGGGATGGGCATAATAGGGGTCGCCGGAATGGCGCAGTTGCTTCCCGTGGGCTTGCACGGAATAGACATAGGCTTTGTTCAGTAAGGCCTCATTCGCAGACGGGTCATATTTTTTGACGAGCTCAACGAGCTCATATTGCCGCAGGTATTTCTGAGACGTTTTAGGCGGGGCTATGTCGATTGGCTTGTTCACGGACAACCGATATAGTCCGATAAGACGTCATCGGCCAATAAAAAAGCCGCCTCAATGGACGGCTTTCTCAGCAATTTCTGTCTTAATCTAGAAACGTGAAGAACTATCGTTGTCGCGATCACCTTGCAGAGCCCGCAGAACGTCGGCTTCCGACATTTCCGCTTGGGGCTGTGCGTCGCCGTGCTCGAGAGCCAAGACTGGAGCGTCTTCTTTCTCGTCTGGCAGGTCATCGTCCTGGATGACCCGTTGCAGACCAACAACCAATGACTCGCGCAAATCGTTCAAATCCAATGTTTCTTCGGCCAATTCGCGTAGCGAAACCACCGGGGTTTTGTCATTATCGCGGTCGATAGTCAGCTCTGACCCCGCCGCAATATTGCGTGAGCGATGTGACGCCAGCAGAACAAGGTCAAACCGGTTAGGGACTTTTTCAACGCAATCTTCAACGGTAACGCGGGCCATGGGAACTCCAATACAAAAAGGCCGCTACAGGACGGCCTCAAATTCATTCGGATACTTAGTCACTTTATCGGCCGCAATCAACATGTTTTACCACGGTCCGGCGTAACGGGTGGCCTCAATATCAGCCTGCGGCAATCGCTGCACATATCGAAGCCACTTGGATTGTAATTCAGAGGCAGGGATTAATACAAATGCCCGTTCTAACATTCTGGGATGCGGCACTTCCAGCTCCTCAGTCTTCAGAACATCGTCGCCGAAAGTCAGAATGTCCAAATCCAGAGTGCGCGCGGCATTTGGGACACTACGAATCCGGCCATGCCTATTTTCAATGGACTGCAAGAGTTTGAGCAAATCTTTTGCATTACTCTCAAAATGACCTTGGACAACAGCATTTAGATAATCGGGCTGGTCAGACCCCGGCGGCCACGCCGGTGATCGCCAAAGCCCTGATCTCCGTCTCAAATGAAAACCTCTCTCGCACAACTCGTCCAAAGCTATCCGAAAGGTGACTTTGGGGTTGGACAGGTTACCACCAAATGCAATGAGTGTCTCAGTCATTAAATACCAATCTCAGGTTCGGTTTCAGTCATGGTTTTCTATCCAGAGGAACGCATTGCACTATTTGTGGATGGTGCAAATTTTTATTCAACCTGTAAATCACTCGATTTCGATGTGGATTACAAGAAAATGCTTGAACTATTTAAGGAAAAGGGCCGTCTGGTAAACGCGCGTTATTACACCGCCATACTGGAGCATGAGGAATACTCCCCGATTCGCCCTTTGGTCGACTGGCTGAATTACAATGGCTATCAGGTCATTTCCAAACCCGCCAAATCTTACACGGACAGAGAGGGTCGAAGCCGTATCAAAGGTAATATGGACATTGAAATCGCACTGGATATGGTTGAGCTTGCCGAACATGTCGACCACATCATTTTATGTAGTGGCGATGGCGATTTTCGAGCCGCAGTAGAAGCCTGCCAACGTAAAGGCACCCGGGTTTCGGTCTTATCCTCAATGCGCACTACCCCGTCCATGCTCGCAGATGAACTTCGACGGCAAGTTAATGATGTTATAGAGGTCTCGGATATGGAGCCCCTCATCGGACGGCCACGCCGCGAATATGCAGATTATGACGATGAGTAACATCAACGCCCCCTATAAATGCCGGAAATGCCCTCGCCTCGCGGCTTTCTTGGATGAACAACGAAAGCTACGGCCCGATTATTTCAACGGACCTGTGCCAAACTTTTACGCCCCGAACCCAAAACTTGTCGTCATCGGACTCGCGCCCGGTATGCACGGGGCGAATCGCACGGGCCGCCCCTTTACGGGGGATTGGGCCGGGGATTTGCTCTTTGCGGCCTTGAATAAATATGGCTTCGCGACCGGGCAGTATGACAAACACGCGGATGACGGCGTAGAACTCCAGCAAGCCATGATCACAAACGTCGTGAGATGCCTTCCCCCCCAAAATAAACCCATAGCAACCGAGATTAACACCTGTCGCGACCTTTACCATAAAAGCCAATTAAAAGCACTGCCGGAAGCGAAGGTCTTGCTATGTTTAGGTAAAATCAGCCACGACAGTACGGTCAGGGCTCTAGGTCTACGTCTCGCATCACATAAGTTTGGGCATGGGACTGAATATATAGATCCAAACGGCCGGATTATTCTCTCAAGTTATCATTGCTCGCGTTATAATACGAACACCAAACGGCTAACCGAGGACATGTTTTACAAGATTTTCCAGCGCGCGCGCGAAATTTGTGACGCTTAACCTTTCTCGCGCATGAGGCGCGCTTTTTGCTTCTGCCAATCCCGAGCCTTATCCGTTTGGCGTTTGTCGTAATTTTGCTTACCCGTTGCTGTACCGATGAGGAGTTTCGCCTTCCCTTTCTCATTAAAGTACATTTTCAAGGCAACAATCGTGCGGCCTTTACGTTGAGTTTCTCCCAATAAAGCATTGATTTGTTTTCGTTTTAAAAGAAGCTTTCGCGGGCGCGTGTGAAGATGATTAAACTGACTGGCAGGCGCGTAAATCGGAATATTTGCATTTATCAACCAGGCCTCATTATTCTCCACAGAGACGTAACTTTCGGCTATATTGCCGCGGCCTTCACGCAAGGCTTTGACCTCGGTACCGACGAGCATAATGCCGGCTTCCATTGTCTCCTCTACGGAATAGTCATACCGCGCTTTACGGTTTTCTGCGAGGACAGTGTCTGTCGCCCCCGTTTTTTTCTTTCTGCCGCCTGCTTTGCTGGACATATCAGACCTGAATACCCGCCTGCGCCATTGCCGCCTTGACAATCGCCTTGGTTGTGTCGCGGCACTCCGTGATGGGAAGCCGAACATTCGGCTGCATTTTCCCCATAAGAGAGAGGGCATATTTTGTAGGTGCCGGGCTCGGATCGACGAAAAGGTCCTTATGTAAACGATCAAGCTTGGCGTTCCAAACCCGCGCCGTTTGATAATCCCCTGCCAACAGCGCGTTATGAAAGGCCGCATATTCTGCTGGCGCAATATTGGAACCCACGGAAATTGTGCCTCTCCCCCCATGTGCGCTATGCCCAAGCGTTGTTGGGTCATCACCGGACAGCTGGATGAACTCTTCCCCGCACCTGACGGTTAATCCTGCAACTCGCGCAATATCGCCGGTTGCGTCTTTACATCCAATCACCGTCGGTAACTTGGACAGGCGCTCCATAGTGTCTTGGTCAATATCAACTATGCTGCGCCCCGGGATATTATAGACAACGATTGGAATATCCACGGATTCTGAGATCGCTTTGAAATGTTGGAAAATACCTTCTTGGCTTGGCTTATTATAATAAGGCGTCACCACTAAGGCGGCGTCCGCCCCCATGGATTTTGCATGTTGAGCATATTTGATTGAGACCCTCGTCTCATTCGAGCCTGCCCCCGCAATCACCGGTACGCGGCCATTGGCGGCTTCCGACGTTAATCGGATAACGCGCTGATGCTCTTCATCCGTGAGAGTAGCACTTTCACCCGTTGTGCCGCAGGGCACTAAACCGTGAATTCCCGAATCGATTTGCCATTCAACAAAATCCTGAAATGCCTGTTCATCAATGCCGCCGTCCTTGAATGGCGTAACCAGAGCTGTAATTGACCCTCTTATCATGTTTGTCTTTCGCAATGCGGTTGTGTAGGCCCAAATAAGTCAGCGGGTGATAGCGTCGTTTTGGACATGGGTTCAAGACATCGTTTCTTCACTTTTCACTGTGTGGGACGCATAATATGTGGCAAAATCAAAAGTCTGAATTAAGGCCCGGACTGGGCGGTTTTGCGGCCATGCTACTGGGCGTATTCTTGCTTGTCTTTTCTTTTGCGGCCTCGGCCACGGTTCCCGCACCCCGGCTTAAACCTGCACCTCCGGCGATGTCGGCCTATATGAGCGAGTCAGATGCAAAGCTGTTTAGAAAAGGCCTGAGCGCAGCAAATTCCAGCAGATGGTCCGAAGTTGCGCGGACGGTAAACAATATCAACGACCCAGTGGCGAAAGACACATTGCGCTGGCTTCAAGCCGCAAATGACAAAAATGCACCGACGGCTCTTTTAGAATATGTGCATAAAAGTTTGAGTGACTGGCCGCGAATGGTCCGCGTTCAAGCCACAGCCGAGCGGCGCATGTTTGATGAAAGCTGGACTTCTAAACAGGTCTTTGACTGGTTCAGTGGGCGGGTAGAACCTGTTTCCGGCGAAGGCCGAGCGGCCTTGGCTCGGGCCTATTTCGCAAAAGGTGATTTGGAGAATGGCGATAAATATTTGCGATTGGCGTGGCGGGAAAGCAGGTTAACGCGTGACCGACAAAAAACGCTTTTCCGTCTCTATAAAAATCGCCTGACAAAAGATGACCATGCCGCCCGCGCTGACCATCTGATTTGGTCTGGCTATCGGCATTTCGAAAAGGCTCGGGCTTTGTTGCAACACATGGGCCGGACGGACCGAGCTCTAATGAACGCGCGCATGACTTTGAACCGCAATGCGTCGGGCATGGACGCCGCCGTCAATGCCGTGCCCAGCGCGAACTTAGCCGATCCAGGACTGGTTTATGAACGTGCTAAGTGGCGGCGGAAAAAGCGGTCAAAAGAATATGCCCTGCCCGTTTATTTATCCGCCCGCACCGCGCCCCTTTCGGATCTCGGCAAAAAGGCCATATGGCGCGAGAAGAAAATCATGGCTTATTGGGCGATCTCCGAAAAGAAATATAAAGAAGCCTACCAACTTTCACTACACCACGGATTTGACCGCGGGACTGAATTTGCCGAAGCTGAGTTTTTATCCGGCTGGCTTGCGCTAACCGGCATGAACGAAGCTGACCGCGCATTGCGTCACTTTACGCGACTTCGCGACGGCGTAGGATCGCCGATTTCACTGGCCCGTGCCCATTACTGGGTTGGACGGGCGCAAGAGGCAAATAATCACCCGCAAGCGAACAATAGCTACAGATTGGCCGCTCAATACCCAAACACTTATTACGGCATGCTGGCGGGGCTGAAAGCCGAAGGAACCGGGCATCGGATCTCGTTACCTCCCGAATATATATCTGAGCCGGACAGGCTTGAATTTATATCAGATAATCGGGTTCGAGCGCTGCATCTTTTAGGAGAAGCGGGGGAGCAACGGTTTTTCTCTCAAATGAGTTACCATCTCGATGATCAGGTCGACAGCCTGTCAAAGCTCTCTCTGCTTAGCGAGTTGGCGGAGGATTATGGGTTCATGCGACCCTCTCTTCGCGCTGCCAAACAAGCCGGGCGCTTCCAAAGTATGTTGACTGAAAGTGGTTATCCGCTGGTCGGGGCAATCGACTCACTGCCAAAGCGGAAATTTGAAGAGCCCTTTGTCTATGCTATTGCGCGCCAAGAAAGCGAATTTGCGACCAATGCCGTGAGCTCGGCCAAAGCTTATGGTATGATGCAAATGATAAATGGCACGGCCAAAGCCACGGCCCGAAAACACCGCATTAAATATGACCTCAATCGCTTGGCGAGCGATGGAGATTACGCGGCCAAAATGGGCGCCTTGCACTTGAACGATTTGCTCAATCAATGGGACGGGTCATATATCCTGGCCGCCGTCAGCTATAATGCCGGACCGCATCGTGCAAAATCATGGATCAAAACCTACGGAGACCCCCGAAGCGGGGACGTCGACGCGATCAACTGGGTTGAGAAGATACCGTTTTCGGAAACCCGTAACTACGTCATGCGTGTCATGGAAAACATGCAAGTTTATCGCGCGCGGTTGAATAATGACACGACTCCCAATCGCTTAGAACAAGATTTGAGACGGGGACAGCAGCCGTTCTAAACGGCGGCATTCTGACTCAAAGCAATAGTCCTTAACGATAAAACGACCCTGATTTCACTAAGCCCTCTTGACGCGAGGTTTCGTTCCGTATTTGTTCGCATACTGATATTGGATAGGTCTGGAATTAAGGTCGATATGTTTTGTGAGTTAGACCCGTGCCACCCCTAGCGTCACGACAACATATTCGTACGGAACAAAGACGCTACCGACGCGCGCAAGATGGACGCGCATGGTCAATAAAAGATCTGCCAAAGTACTATTATCATCGTAATTTTTGTGACGTTCTTTACGGCGTTGAGGCCAGTCTTGGCCACCTGTTAGGCAAGCCAAGCCTGAGCTTTTTAAGTCAATTTAGAAACCTGCCCTTCCCCGCTCAATGCGCTTATGTTCGTATGTGTGGCCGAAAGGGTGTTGTTTTTAATGTCGAAAAATTTGACTATCCTGAGATCGATGCCCTCTCGGCACAGTTCGAAATTTTAAAAGCCAAGGGGTTCGTCAGATCGGTTGGACCCGCCGAGTATCGATCTTATCTCTGCAGTCTTACGAAGCCAGATCTCATTTTGTTGCTTTCAGATAATCTGTGCGATTCTGTTTATAAAAAATCATGGAAAAAGGACAAACTCATCGACGTCGCCATTGATGAAATAGACTTTAATTGCCTGGCCTTGCCCAAAACGATCTGGGTTCAATCCAGAACACATGCATTAGAATACATCTTATTTCTTCATTCCGGTCAGGTTGAGAACAATCTACAAAGTCTCACACTACAAGAGCTTGGCCTGATAAAAACCCCAAAGTCTGAGCGAAAATACGGCGCGCGATTCGACTGCCACGACAGTGCGAAAACCGCTTGGTTCTATGCAGCAGGCCTCAGGGACTTTCGCCAAGAGAACACAAAAAGACTTGCCGAACTAACCGCATCGCTTGAGTCATGGCCTGAGCCGCTTTGCCCCGTAAGCACAGGCAACCGGGATAAATTGCTACACAAACTTGGCGGATTATTAGAACGCCGCGGCGATATTTCGGCTGCGTTGCGGGTCTACACCCAATCTGACACCTCGCTGTGCAATGAACGAGTCGTTCGGCTGCGGTATAAAACCGGTGACAAAACCTGGGTCAAAACCCGCTTGGAAGAGATGATAGAAAACCCTTCTTCGGATGATGAGCATGCTTTCGCGGAAGACTTCTATGCGCGGAAGTTTAAAAAGAAACGGACCTCCGTCGTGACGGATATCCTACGGGATGCGGAAACATTGCAGCTGGATGAAGCCTTTCGCAACCAACCGGAACGCGCCGCCATGCATTACTTTCGCGAACAAGGTATGGCCTGCTATCGAACAGAAAATGTACCGTGGCGAAACCTCTTTGGCTTGCTGTTTTGGGACGAACTTTACGGCAAAACATCCCCTCAGGATGTTCCAATCGCACTGAAGTCCGGCTCGTTTTACAGTGATAACGCGAATGAGATAGAAGGCAAACTGGCGGATTTAGACACACCACATTTGGTGATGATACAATTGCTTAAAACGCTAACGAAACACTTTGGCAAACACCAAAAAATTGTCAATTGGGGCTCTCGATCACTGGACCGCTTACAAGCCATGGTCGAATCTTCGCCCAAAGGCGCGCTGGCGCATATCCTCCGGCTCATGGCGAAAGACTGGAGAGGCACCAAAGACGGGTTTCCCGATCTTATGATCATAGAGGACGGTATTTGTCGGTTTGTAGAAATTAAGGCTGCGGGTGACGTCATCCGGCGAAACCAATTAGCGCGTTTGCGGCAACTTCGCACCGCAGGATTTCGGACGGAGATCCTACAAGTCAATTGGAGGGTGGACCCTGATCAGACATATGTTGTCGTCGATGTAGAGACAACAGGAGGTCGACCCGGGCTTCACCGCGTCACAGAAATAGGCGCGGTCAAGGTTCGCAGCGGCAAAATCATCGATGAATGGTCCAGCCTTATCAATCCGCAACGCTCAATCCCTGCAAATATAACGCGAATCACAGGCATTTCTCAGGATATGGTTGCAAATGCACCTGTATTTGCCGAAGTCGCCAAGAGCTTTGAAGCCTTTATGGGCGATGCCATTTTTGCGGCTCACAATGTCAATTTCGACTATGGTTTTATCAACGCTGAGTTTCAGATGATTGATAAACGCTTCCGCCACCCCAAAATTTGCACCTGCTCTTCAATGCGAAAACTCTATCCCGGGCACGCATCCTATTCCCTTAAAAACCTTTGCCGTGAGTTTCATATTGATTTGAAAAGTCACCATCGTGCCTTGTGCGATGCAAAGGCTGCGGCCGAGTTACTGTTTTTAGTCAATGAAAAACGATTGGAAGACGAGAGGTAGAGGAGGCTTTTACAAAAGGCCACACTGTGCAAAAAGCATGCGACTCTCAATCAGGACTTTATTTTGGCCACCTCGCTTCCCGCAAAAGACATTCCAAGCAGCATTGAGACCATTCGTGGTCTCATCGAGGCACGCTTGTCCGAAATCATTCCGTCAAAAACGACTTGGCCGGTTCGCCTACATGAGGCGCAGCGCCACGCCCTGCTGTCGCCGGGAAAGCGGTTCCGCCCACTGCTCTGCGTTTTTATCGCACAGGGCGGCGGAATCAAAGATGGCGAAGATTTGGACGCAGCTATAACAACGGGCTGTGTTGCTGAGATGGTGCATGCAGCCTCGCTAATCTTGGATGACTTACCGTGTATGGATGATGCGGACCTGCGGCGGAACCAGCCGACGACCCATATAGCGTTTGACGAAAGCACAGCCATTTTGTCAGCCACCGCTTTATTGAATCGCGCTTTTGGCGCGTTGTCTCGGCTGGTTCAAGTTCCGGCTGACCGGCGCATTGAGATCATCGACTTGCTGTCATATGCGGTTGGATCAAAGGGTTTGATTGCGGGCCAAATGGCGGATTTAGCAAATACGGACCAAGGTACGTCCATAGCGGAAATTGAACGCCTCAATACGTTGAAAACCGGTGCCTTATTTGACTTTAGTGTTGACGCTGCCGCAATCCTTTCCGGCATGCACGCTTCACAGCGCTCGGCGCTGAAAGACTTCTCCTATCATCTCGGACTTGCTTTTCAGCTGCTCGATGACGTCAAGGATGCGGTTATGAACGATGCCGAAGCAGAAAAATCCGTCAATCGCGATGTCGGCAAAGCGACAATTCTGGCCGTCGCAGGCTCGATAGCGTCGCGCAAAAAACTGAATGAATATTTATCCCATGCAAAGGCTGCGCTTCAACGGGCAGAGCTATCAAACCTGGCTGTGATGAATGCCATTTTGGACCACCAATTTGCCTTTCTCCGCAGCTGATACGCCCCCGCGTCCAAAGGTTCTTTCCGTAAGCGACCTCACCGTCGATTACGGAAAGTACAGAGCCTTGGATCGCCTTTCGCTCAATATTGTGGAGGGCGAACTCGTTGGCGTTATAGGTCCAAATGGCGCCGGAAAGACGAGCTTCGTAAAGGCGCTATGCGGACGGTTGAAATTACAAGGTGAGCTCGCGGTATGCGGACAATCTCTGCGACGGGGAACCGATCGACGGCAACATATTGCCCTCGTCCCACAGGACATTGGTTTATACCCGCACCTAACCGCCAAAGAGAACCTGGATGTCATTGGTCGACTGCTCGGATTGAAAAAGAAACAAGGCATCATGGACGCTCTTGACGCTGTAGAAATGAAGCAGCACGCTAATTTGAAAGTCGCTGATATGTCAGGCGGAATGAAGCGCCGCATTAATGTCGCGGCGGCAATTCTCACAAAACCCAGCCTTGTCATATTTGACGAACCGACCGCGGGTGTAGATGCCCCCGCGCGCGATACAGTCCATCGGCTCGCCCGTAAATTGGCCGATGACGGGAAAGCCGTAATCCTGATAACGCATGAGTTGGATCAAGCAGAAGCGCTTTGCGACAAGGTATTGGTCCTTTGTAACGGAAAGCGTTTAGCCTTTGAAGCGCCTGCCCGTCTTCTGGAACGAAGCTTTCATGGACAAAGAGAGATTATGGTAAGGTACGGTCAGCCACCTGACCCTAATGTCTTTACAGCGATGCAACCTTTTGAATTCAAACAAAGCGAACTCCCTACAATTTGGGTCGCTTTGACAGAGTCAAACGAGGTGAGTTTTGTCTCCGCTTTTCTCACCGCTATCAGAGGCGGAGATGATTTAATCCGCGAAATCAGCGTTCGGCGTCCCGGTCTCACGGCCTTAATGCATCGTATCGAGAAAACAGGGCAACTCTCCGCATGATTTTCGCTGTCTTTAAAACCATGTGGTTACGGTTGTGGCGGGACAAAGGGGCGCTAATCCTCGCGTTCGTGCTCCCCGGATTTATTTTCGCGGTTTTCGCCGCCATTTTTTCAAATGCGTCAGGTGGAAATCTTGACCTTAGGGTGGCTTTGGCAAATGTTTCTTCCGCTCAAGAAACCGTTTCATTCGCCAAAACCTTGCAAGACAGTGATTTGATTTCAGTCACTTATGACGAAACGTGGACCGAAACCGATATTTCCAATCGTATCCGTTTGGGCCAAGACGACGTCGGCGTCGTTTTATTCGGATCGGTGGTTAACCCGAACACGCCGTCAATTCGCATCATCCAGGACCCCAGCCGAAAGGTCGCCGCAACCGTTTTGAAAGGCCAAATACGCCAGACTTTAATTACCAAGTCAGGCGCGCCGGGTGCGGATGTTTTTGAAACCGTGTCTGCCCTCGGAACCGCCGAATCAACAACGTTAGAGGACCCCACAGTGACCTATTATATAGGCGCAACGGCAATTCTCTTCTTGTTGTTCTCCGCCATGCAAGGGGCCGCTATATCTATTGATGAACGCCGTAATGGCATCAGTGACAGATTGATGGTCGGTCCCGCCGGCGCCTTTGGCATGTTGAGCGGGAAATTTGTATTTTTAGCCATTGTCGGCTTTTTTCAGGCAGCTATCATTTGCGCTGTCGCAGCATTATTTTTTGATGTGCCTGTACTGCCGCATCTGTTTCCACTGGCTTTAGGCTGTCTGGGTGCCGCCGTTTTGGCCTCCGGATTGGCTTTACTTGTCGCCTCGCTCTGCAAGACTCAAACCCAAATGAATACAGTCAGCACCTTTGCTGTTTTGCTATTATCTGCCGTTGGCGGCTCTATGGTGCCCCGTTTTATGATGCCGGGTTGGTTGCAGCAGCTTGGCGTCGTCACGCCAAATTTTTGGTCTATTGAAGCCTTCTATGGCATTTTGGCACGGGGACAGTCCGTTTTGGACCTGCTATCGGTCTGGGGTATATTATTCGGCGGAGGCTTTCTTTGCCTCGGCCTGGCAGCTTTTCTGTCGCATAAATTGATGAGGGTCTAAGTGAAAACTGTCACGTCGACAGACAATGGTGTGAATCTGGGTCCGCTTTACGCGGCGCTCATATTCGGTGCTTGGGCGGCCGTGCATATTTATAGCGTGTTTCTTCACTCGCTTTCGGCACCGCTCTGGCAAACGGTAGGTTTGATTACGTTGCAATGCTGGCTCTACACCGGGGTTTTTATCGTTGCGCATGACACGATGCACGGCTCCCTCATGCCGGGTCGGGAGCGGTTGAATGCCGCCATCGGAACAGCAATCTTATTCGTGTACGCTGGATTTAACTGGAAAAAAATGCGGGCCGCCCATCACGACCATCACAAATATTCTGGTACAGATAAAGATCCTGACTTTAACGCACCAAACCCGCGCGCATTTTGGCCTTGGTATCTGAAGTTTTTCCTGACCTATTTCGGTTGGCGACAAATTTTGATTTTGGTCGGTTTTACCCTGGTCTATATTTTGCTGGGCGCGAGTTATCTGAACACTATCGTTATGTGGGCCGTTCCGGCGATTTTTTCCTCCGTTCAGCTTTTTTATTTTGGGACTTATCTCACTCACAGACATGCTGACGCCTTTCCGGATGACCATAATGCTCGGACGAATGATTTCAATCGGCTGGCGTCTCTGCTCGCTTGTTTTCATTTCGGGTATCATCACGAACATCATCTCTTTCCGCACGAGCCTTGGTGGCGACTGCCTTTGCGAAAGCGGGACACAAGCTCATGACTCTGTTGGTCAATAGCGCGATCGTTCTGGGTTCGATTATCGGCATGGAAATATTTGCTTGGGCGATCCATAAATATGTGATGCATGGCCCCGGTTGGGGCTGGCATGAGAGTCATCACACAGAAACTGACGGGTTATTTGAGAAGAATGACCTTTATGCCGTTGTTTTTAGCTTCATCGCGGCCGGATTTTTTATTGTCGGCTCCATGGGTTTAACCTGGCTGTGGTATGTCGGGCTTGGCTTGACAATTTACGGCATACTTTATGCCATTGTTCATGACGGTCTCGTACATCGCCGCCTGCCCTTTCCGCGCAAAGCAAGAGGTCGGTACATGAAACGACTCGTCCAGGCCCATCGCCTTCACCACGCTGCCCACACGAAAAAGGGCTGTGTCAGCTTTGGATTTATTTGGGCAGAGGATGTCAGGACGCTCAAAGAAGAGTTGAAAAACAACATGGCCGCTCAAGGCCGGTCGCTCCAATCAGACCAAGCGGAATAACCCCATTTGTCCCACGAGTTCGGACCTGATGATCTTATTGCCTGCTATCGGCGCGGTGTGTTTCCGATGTCGGACAGTCGCGAAGACGAATTTTTCTATCTTGTAGAGCCAAAGCAGAGAGGTATTTTGCCTCTCGACAATCTGCATATCTCTAAATCGATGCGAAAATTCAGGAGGCAAACGTCACTGCGAGTTACATTTAACCAGGATTTTCCCGCCGTCATTCAAGCCTGCGCAACAAATCATGACGGCACGTGGATTAGCCACTCGATTGAAGGTTTATACACTATTCTGCATCATCGGCGGCAGGCGCATAGCGTCGAAGTTTGGGATGATGAGACGCTCGTGGGCGGGCTATACGGCGTCACACAGGGCAGCGCATTTTTCGGAGAAAGCATGTTCTCGAGGCGGACAAATGCCTCGAAATTAGCTCTAATTTATCTGATTGAACATTTAACTGCCCGAGGTTTCACCCTATTGGACACTCAATTTTTAACGGATCACTTGAAATCATTGGGCGCAATTGAAATTCCTCAGGCCGAATATCTCAAAAAATTGAACGTGGCCTTGGAAACCGACGCCCGTTTTGATTGACCCGCCTGCCGAGATTGCACAAGAGACATATATGAAACATCTTATTCCTCTCCTTCTTTCCTCGGTCGCGTTGATAGCCTGCAATCCACAGGGTGATACCGCCTCCAAAACTGACAATACGGATAAACGCCCGGCTTTTGCCAGTACCTATTCACCTCAACCGTCCACTGATGTCCTTCTCAGAAATGCGACCCTCATCGACGGCGTTAGTAATGAGGAGCGTTCAGGTGACCTCCTTATCTCTGGCGGGAAAATTGGGTTTGTTGGAACAGGTGAAATTCCTGAAGGGATAACAGAATTGGACCTGGACGGTCGCTATGTCACGCCGGGGATCATCGACATTCATTCGCATCTCGGAAATTACCCATCTCCCGGCGTTCAAGCCCATGGTGACGGAAACGAAGTCACGAGTCCCATCACCTCAGAAGTCTTTGCGGAACATGGTGTCTGGCCACAAGACCCGGGTTTTGACGAAGCGCTGCAAGGCGGCGTCACCACCCTGCACATTCTACCGGGTTCAGCCAATCTATTCGGCGGACGCGGCGTGACATTGCGGAACGTCCCATCCCGAAGCGTGCAAGGCATGAAATTCCCCGACGCGCCATACACATTAAAAATGGCCTGTGGCG
>CALFWV010000110.1 GCA_937927825.1 uncultured Caulobacterales bacterium
GCGGTTTCTTTTAGGCTGTCATAGCGCCCGCTTTCGCCTTGGTGGCCTGCGTCCATATTTATTTTCAGCAGAATCGGCGCGTCGCCTGTCTGATGTTCGCGCAGTTTTGCGGCCCATTTCGCCGGTTCCCAATAGGTCACGCGCGGGTCGGTGAGCCCGCCTGTGATGAGAGTCGGCGGATAGCGCCGCGCCGTTACATTATCATAAGGGGAATAACTCCGCAGGCGGTGAAACGCCTCGGCGTCCGTAATCGGATTGCCCCATTCCGGCCATTCCGGCGGGGTCAGCGGCAGCTCTGTATCGCTCATCGTGTTCAGCACATCGACAAATGGCACCGCCGCGATAATGCCCGCAAACAGCTCCGGCGCTTGGTTCAGCGCCGCCCCCACGAGCAAACCGCCGGCGGATCCACCATGGGCGACAATGCGGCCCTTACTGGTCCAGCCGAGGTCCGCAAGCGCGCGTCCGCAATCGACAAAATCATTGAATGTGTTGACCTTCTTCTCGAGCTTGCCATCTAAATACCATTGATATCCTTTCGACATACCGCCGCGAATATGGGCAATCGCATAGACCATGCCGCGATCGACCAGCGACAGAATATTCGTGCGAAAGCTGGCCGGAATTGTAATGCCATAAGACCCATAACCATAAAGCAGCAGCGGGTTGGAGCCGTCCGTTTTCACATCTTTGCGCGCCAAAATCGTGACCGGAATTGTCTCGCCGTCGCGCGCCTTTATTGAAATTCGCTCGACACGGTAATCCTCTGGACGATGCCCGCTCGGCACGACTTGTTCGCGCACGGTGACGCGCTGCCGCGTCTTCATATCATAGCGGTAAACCGTGCCCGGACGGGACGGGGAGGCGTAACTGAAATAAAGCGTATCGGTGGCATATTCATATCCCGATTTAATGCCGAGGCCATAGGCGGCCTCGGGCATAGCAATCGCATGTTCTTCTCCATAGCGCGGCCCGGGGCTCATATCCCGGATAACAATGCGGGGCAGGGCATTTTCGCGTTCCAATCGGACAAGCCAATTTTCAAAAGCTTCCATGCCCAAAATCAAACGCCCGGGTTGATGGGGCAGGAATTCAGTCCATTCGGCAGGCGATTGGCCGGATACTCCCGTCATCACCTGAAAATCAACGGCGTCGCCCGCATTGGTGAGGATATAAGTCACGCCGCCTTGGTCATGCAGGCTATATTCTATCCCGTCCTGTCGCGCCGAGAAACACACGGGCGGCGTTTGCGGGACGGCGGAGGGAATGCGGTGGATTTCGCCCGTCGTGTGGTTATGGGCGCTAATCTCTATATATTCATCATCATCCGAGCTGCCAACACTGACGAAAAATCCGGGGTCTTGTTCTTCATAGGCGGTGAAGATTTTCCCGCGAGCGTCGAAAACATCGCGGAAGCGCACGGCATAGGGGCGTTGGTTTTCATCCCGTTCAACCCAAAATAATGTGCGGTTATCCGCGGCCCAGACCAGCGCGCCGGCTGAGCGATCAATGCCCGTTGTTGACGTCTCGCCCGTTGCCAAATCGCGCAGGAAGACGTGGTAATTCTCGCTGCCCTTATTGTCCACGGAATAGGCGAGCCATTTATGGTCCGGGCTGTGAGAGACATCGCCGAGGTCAAAGAATTTCGTGCCTTTGGCTTCGGCATCGCAATCCAGAATATATTCGTCTTTGGGGGTCTTGGCCGCCACCTCATGCCGGGCATAAACGCCGTGTTGATCGCCCTCGCGGTAAAAATGATAATAGGCATAAGGGCCATCGGGCATGGGCACGTCACGCGCGGTGGGTTCCAGACGGCCTTTCATTTCTGCAAAAATGGCGTCTTTCAACGCTTTGACAGGCTCCAATGCGGCGGAAGTATAGGCGTTCTCGGCGTCCAAATGGGCCCGGATATCCGGATTTAACACGGACGGATCGCGCATCACGGCTTGCCAATTATCATCCCGCATCCAGGCATAATCATCCGTCCAACTCGTCTCGAAACGTGTCTGCGTTTTGGCACGTTTTTCGGCTTTTGGGGCGGGTTGGGTTGGGCGGATTTTCATGCGGGGTCTCCTTTGGAAGACAGGACATAGGGACGGCAGATTGAAAAGTGTAGGGGCGATTGCCGAAGTCACCTCCCATTAACCCTATGACGGTAAGCTTTCTTACGAATCTATTGCAGTGCAGCACATAACCTGAAGAAGTGAGCCCTATGGCCGGATTAGCCATTCAACAAAAAAGTGACCTGCCAAGCGAGGCTCCGCTCACGCTCGACCCCGCTGTGGTTGACGTTGACGATAAGGCCGTGCGCCGGCAACTCGCCAAACGTCTCGCCGATGTAATCTGTATTCCGGCCAGTCAGCTGACTCCGCAAGAACGCCATATGGCGGGGGATGTACTCGTGGAACTGCTGCGTACGGCGGATGCCGATGTGCGGGAATCCGTGGCCAAGCGTCTCGTCATGTTGAATGAAGCGCCGCGCACAATCCTCGTGATTTTGGCCAAGGATGAAATTAAAATTGCACGGCATGTTTTAGAAAACAGTCGCTCGCTTACCGACTCCGATTTGATTCAAATCGCCCGTAAAGTATCCGGCGCGCATCGGGCGGTCATTGCAAAACGTCGAAATATCTCCGATGCGGTGGTCGATGCGATGGTCGAATTTTTGGAAGAAGATGTTGTTGAAGCCCTCTTAAAGAACAAAAATGCGCATTTTTCTGAAACCGCGATTCAGCGTATTTTGACAGTCTCCCGCTCGCATCAACCCTATGTCGGCCTCTTGGTTAAACGGGACGAGCTGCGCCCCTCTCATGGCTTGACCATGTTCTGGTGGGCGACGACGGCCAACCGTAAGAAAATCCTGCATCGTTTTGCCGTGACGCGAAATGTTCTGCAGGAAAGCTGCTCAGATTTATTTCCAAAGGCAGCGGCCGACGGGTGGTCGGATGCAGGCGTGCGCAAGGCGCTTCAATTTATTGAACGCCGGCAACGCAATCGCGCCGCGATTGAACGGTCTGAATATGAGGGACTGGAGGCAGCGATTGACGCGGCGGAAACCGAAGGCCTGACGCGGAAACTGACCGAAGAAATTTCCTACATGGCCGGTGTAAAACCCGCCACAGGCGCGCAAATTCTCACGGATAAGGGCGGGGAAGGGATTGCCATTCTTTGCAAAGCACCCGGACTCAAACGCACGCATATCGAAAAAATCTGGCGTGCGCTCAGACGTCCGTTGCATGAAACCGATGGGTCTATACATCCCAGCTTGGCCCGGGTCATGGAAACCTATGACGTGATTTCAACGGATAAGGCGCAAACGGTCCTGCGCTATTGGAACTGGTCCCTGACCGCGTCCCTCAATGCGGATGTGCTGCGTTATATCAAAAACGGCGTTATCCCAAGAGAAGAAGAATTCGGCGCAGCCGCGATTACCGCCGCCCTCGTATTCTCGCATCGGGGATAGGGACGCTCTGGGAATGGGATATTTATTCTAAACATATCCTCACCACAAACTGGATAATGACTGTGTTTTGCCTTGAAGCGTGCGGGCTACCCCCATAGCGTTCACCCATGGGTGTTTCTATTTATACACGTCTTTCGGGATTTTGTGTTTTTAGTTTTGTGGCTGCCGTTATGGTAGTGGGTTGCGCGAAAAATGACGAGACGCCACCAGCCGCCTTAGCCTCAACGATAGTCTCGGGCCAGAGTGCCTCGGGTGACGTTTTTTCACCGGATAATCACGATTGGCCCCAAGAGACCTCTGACCTCCTAGCTGACCCACGTGTTAAATATGGGCGTTTGAAAAACGGGTTGCGTTATGCGGTCTTGCCCATGCAAGACAAGAATAATGTATCATCTGTTCAACTGAATATTTCAGCCGGATTTAATCAGGAGCCGGAAAATGTTTACGGCGTCGCGCATCTTTTGGAACATATCGCATTTCGCGGAAAACGGGGTGGGGATGAGACCTCTATTATTCACAATTTACAAGCAAGCGGGGTTGGATATGGATCTGACTTTAACGGATATACCCAGCCGGATAATACTTATTATCGTCTGAATTTGGGCTCAGGAAATAGCCAAGATATAGACGCGGCCCTTCAGAGTATGAGAGTTTTGGTCGATTTGCCTGAATTGACCGTAGAGAATATGCAGGCAGAGAAACGTGTTGTTTTGGCGGAATTAAGGCGGCGAGATTCCGTGCAAAGCCGTGCCGCCCAATCCTACCAGGCCTTCGCCAATCCCGGGCAACCGCGCGACACCGTCAGCGGAATTGGAACTGTTGAAAGTCTCGAAGCGATTAGCCTTCAAGATTTGAAAACGTTTAAAGACACGCATTATGTGCCGGATAAAGCGCTCCTCATTATTGCGGGCGACGTAGATTTTTCGAAGACTAAATCTCTTATTCGGAAGCGGTTTTCTAATTGGTCACCGGGACCGCTCGCGCCTCGGAACATAAATGTTCCGCCGATGCTGCCGACCGCTTACCCGTCGGAGGATGTGTCCTATGTTGCCTCCCAAACCAAGCGTCAACTCAATGCGATAGAGCATAGACTGCCGACATGGCGACCCGATAGTTTTGACTCTCGCAAACGGGCATTTGCGGAACACCGGGTCACGTCAATGTTAGAAACGAGGCTGGACCGCCGTGTTGAGACGGAAAACCGCGTCTCTTGGATTAAACTGGTGCGGCAAAGAACGGCGGAGCATAATATCGACGGGGTGAAACTATCTGCAACTCACTTGCCCTTGGCAATGACCATATTTGAGGAAGAGCGCAGGCGCGCCGTTAAATTTGGCTTTACCGCTAAAGATTTGCAGTATGAACTCACAAAGCAACGGGCGTTTTTCGAGCGAGTGGCTGCGTCGTCCGAGGCAGGAGACGCGTGGCGTGAGGCGAATGCGTTACGAACCCAATTTACCAAGGGCCTCGTCTATCAGAATGCTAAACAAGACTTGGATATGTTCGACAAAATTTCAGCGGAGCTCGCGCTGGAGGAATACAATCGGGTCGCGCGTGAGGTCTGGACCGACTTTAATCCAAAATATTGGAGCCAATCTGACCGCCCTATCAGCGGCATTGTGAAGGCCGTAAAAGCCGCGCGTGCACGTGTAAACGACGCCGATCTCTCTCAACCCGTGGCGTGGATTGACACGCAATATGAAAAGGCACGTTTTGAAGGCAGTGGAAAAATAAAAGATCGCGATCTCTATCGTCCTGAAAACGTGCAGAGGCTCTTATTTGAAAATGGCGTTCGTCTGAATTATAAAGTCAATGAAGAGGTGGCCGATGACATCAAAATTGCAGTATTTCTGCGTCAGGTCGAACCTGAATTCATCCATAAAAACTACGCCGCCATTGCAGAAAAAGTCGCGGCGATTTCGCGGGCGGATATTTTAGACACGGATGCGATCAGCATGGATCGTCAATTCGTAGGCAAACAAGCAAATTTTTCTCTGCAGGTCATTGATGATCGTTTAGTTTTGAGGGCGTCCACAACACCAGAATTTCTACGAGAGAGCTTGGATTTAATATCCACTTTCCTCGTCAAATTTGATCCCAAATCAACCGACTTTCAAAGATCTTTTAAGACCCAAATTAAACAAGTGAAAAATTCATCGCGGCGGTCTCCGGCGACCAAGGGTGTTCGAGACCTGACCTTTGCCTATTCGGGTCAGGCTAATGCATACAAATCTGAGTCAATCAATAGGCCGGTCATTGCATCAAAGGTTGAGGCACAAATCGACAGCATCTTAAAGACGGGCTTTGTTGAGGTTGGCGTTGTTGGTGATTTTGAGGCGGATGTATTGGAGCGCATATTCGCAGCGACATTAGGGGCGATGCCAAATCGCCCTGATGTTGTCAGGGGCGCTCCGCGTCAAAATGAGGACGTCACCCTCATCGAACCCGGGCTAACCACACTCACATATAACGGCACAGCGGATCAGATGGCGCTGTTTTATTGCTGGCCGGAAGATGCACTGGCCGATGTGAAAGACCGCTCCGAAATGGATTTACTATCAGATATTTTTAGAAATCGGCTACTCAATGACCTCCGCCATGAACGCGGCGTCACATATTCTCCGCAAATTATGCGTCAACGTAATCGCGCCTTTCCTGAACTTGGATTTTTATGTCTTTATGCACAGGTCGACCCCAAGAATGAAACTGCAGCTCATGATGGGTTTCAAAACGTTATCGCCAGTTTTCAAGACAACCCAATCACGGCGTTGGAACTTCAACGCGTGCGGGAACCCTTGCTTTCAAGGTATCAGCGCTATGGCGCGTCTAATGTCCAAGATGCAATTTTTGCCGCGATTTCGTTTTCCGAACCGCAGGCTTGGGAAACCTTCAAACTTCACTCCAAGGCAATAAGTAAGGTCAAGCTAAAAACCCTCAACAGGCGCGTCAGCGACGCTTATGATACGTCAAATTTGCATATTTTTCGTGTGCAGCATTATCAAAGCTCGCGGGCGGTTAAAGAGAATACGCTTCGAGTGAAAAGTTACCTTGGCGACACGCAAGCCCAATTTTTATTGGGGAAAGAATATTTGAATAGTCTCGACACGGAAAAGATTGCGAGAGGGGCGGAACTATTGAAACGTGCGGGCGAGGGCGGAGAGAGGGACGCTTATTTTCGTTTAGGACAATATCACTTGGGGAAACCTCGCCCGACAAAGGAGGATTTGAGACTCGGGGCGTCAGCACTTGAATTGAGCCTGCCTTCGGTCGATGCGTCTTTCCGATTAGGGGAGATTTATTTCCAACATTACGACGTTTTCCCCGATGTGGAGGATACAAGAATTATGCGCCTCTTAACGGACGGCGCGCAGGGCGGGAATTGGCGTGCGCAAGAAGTGTTGGCTGAACGTTTGAAAGACGGCACGATGACGCTGCGCGATGAGATTGGTGCGTTGAAATGGGCATTGATATCAAATCACACTCGGTCGGGCGAGCTGTCGATTAAAGGGGAAAGAGGGATCAAACGTTTTATCACGGGCCTACCGAGCGAGGATGTGAAGTTAGCCCAGGCACAGGCTAGGGCTTGGGTGGAAGAGAATCCAAAATAAGTAAAATTATTTGGCTCTGACGTTAGGAAGTTGTTTTCTTAAATTTCGATATGAGAGCGAACCGTAAGATTTCATGTCCTCTGGATGGCCCGTTTGCTCGGCATATAGGCGCAACTGACGGGGGTGACAGCTTACCGGCTCTATAAGGGACACAGGCCCGCACGCCAAATTCACTCCACAATTTTCATCTCTCTTAACTCTTTAATCGCCCTGATTCCCTCGCTATGACGAGAGACGTTTTTATGGGAGCGAGTTCTGCTGCGGTTTACTTTGATATTGATTGTTGCCTTAGGGGCGACGTGGATGACGCTGTCGGGTTATTTTAAACCGATGCTGCTGTCCTTGGGGGTCATCTCGATTGTTCTGACAGTCTGGATTGCGAAGCGCATGCGCATTTTGGACGGCGAAACCGCGCCTTATCTCACGATTTTGCAAACCCTCTCTTATTTCAGATGGTTGTTCATTGAAATTATCAAAGCCAATATCGCCGTCGTGCGTGCGGTTCTATCGCCTGATATGGCGGTCTCGCCGACATTGGTTCGTATTCCGACGCCGCAAAAAACGGACATTGGCAAAGTCATGTTCGCCAATTCAATTACATTGACGCCGGGCACGGTCAGTGTGGATATTCAAGACGACCATATCCTCGTCCATGCGCTTTTGTCGGAAATGTCAGACCCGTCCGATTTTGCGGAAATGGCAGAGCGGTCGGCGTGGGCGATAGGGGAAGATATCGATGTTCCGCGCGGCCCGGTCCAAGCCCAAGGAGACGCGTCATGAGCCCGTTAATGGGATATTTCATGTTGGGGTCGGCCTTTCTCCTCATCATCTCTATGGCTTTGATGCTGATGCGTCTCATTGGTGGGCCGACACTTTATGACCGTCTTTTGGCCGTGAATAGTTTTGGGACGAAGACCGTTTTGTTCCTCTGTGTTTTTTGCTTTATTATTGGCCGTCCGGACGGCGTAGATATTGCGCTGCTTTATGCGTTGATGAATTTTATCGCGACCATTGCGGTGTTGAAATTCTTTAATTACCGCGCCTTGGACGTCGGGTTGATGCAACGCGATGAAACGCGGCGGGGAGACCCGTCATGAGCCTTATTTTCGCGGCCGCCGCAGAGGCGGCACACGCGGCAGATGCCGCGCATCACACAGATTGGTGGGGGGTGATTTCCACAATCGGGACGCTGATCTCTATGAGTGCGGGGCTGTTCTTTGTCTTGGCCGGAACGATTGGTGTTTTGCGATTGCCCGATTTTTACACACGGTTGCATGCGGCGGGTATGACGGATACGCTGGGCGCAGAACTCATCTTGCTCGCGCTGATTTTCCAAGCGGATAATCTGCAAATGGTGCTCAAATTATTATTAGTGGCGTTCTTTTTATTCGTCACATCGCCGACCGCCACCCATGCCGTGGCGCACGCGGCTTATCGCGCGGGGTTGAAGCCGCTGTTAGGGCCATATCGCGCGCCTGATATTGAGGAGGACGCATCGTGAACCTCATCGCTGCTGCGGCCGAACCTGCCTTTGTCGTCCCGGTTCTGCTTTTAGATATTAGCCTGCTGGCATTGCTCGTCATTGTCGCCATCGCCATTGTCCGGATGCGATCTCTTTTCGGGATTGTTATGTTGCAAGGCGTGTACTCGCTTGTCTCGGCGGCCTGGTTTGTCTCGCTGGACGCCGTTGACGTGGCCTTTACAGAAGCCGCCGTTGGTGCAGGGGTGTCAACTGTCCTGATGCTCTCGGCCATGCTTTTGGCGGATCGCAAATCTTCGCCTGTCCCCATGCGTCGGCAATTGGGCGCATTGGCCGTTGTTATTTTGGCGGGCGTTGCCATGCTTTATGCTGTCGGGGATATGCCCGCATTTGGGGATGTGAACTCCCCCGCCAATTCATATGTCGGCATGGATTTCATCGCGAAGACGGCGGAAGAGATACAAATTCCAAACGTCGTCACGGCAGTCCTGGCCAGCTATCGCGGCTATGATACTTTTGGCGAAGTCGTTGTGATTTTCTCTGCCGGATTGGGCGTGTTGCTATTGCTGGGCCTGAACGGGAATGCCGGACGATGGGAAGCCAAACCGAATGGGCAGGTTATCAATGACCGCACGGCGCCCTCTGCGGCCGGCGTGGAAGACACCCGAACCGTTGACCAAAAAGCGGAGGGGGACGCATGAGTGACCCGAACACAAAATTAGACGCGCAAGACGCGCTCTCCGAAAGAATCGGAAGTGATCCGCATGTCCTGTTGCGCGTCATTTCGAAGTTTTTGATTCCGCTTATCGCGCTTTTCGCATTTTATGTGCAATTCCACGGCGATTACGGACCCGGGGGCGGATTCCAAGCGGGCGTCATCCTCGCGGCCTCTGTCATCCTCTATGCGCTGATTTTTGGATTAACTGAGGCGAAGAAAGCCTTCCCGCCGCGCCTTATTCGATATGGTATGACATTGGGCGTCATTTTGTACGGCGGAACGGGTGTTTTAAACCTTATTCTGGGCGATGAGTTTTTAAATTATTCCAATCTCGGCAAGGATTCGATAGCGGGCCAGCATTACGGCATACTGGCCGTAGAACTTGGTGTATTGATTACCGTGACAACGGTCATGATAGCGATTTTTTACGCGTTCGGTTCGCGCCAACCTGAAACATCGGACGAGGATTGGTAGATGTCTGACTGGTTCTCTCAATATAATTATATCGTCGTTATCATCCTTATGATGACGGGGCTTTATACCGTGTTTGCATCGCGCAATTTAATTAAAAAACTGGCGGGTCTGTCGGTATTCCAAACGTCGGTTTTCTTGCTCTATATCACCATCGGTAAAGTCTCCGGCGGGCAGCCGCCTATTCTCATCGAAGATAAAGGCTATGGAGATGATTACGGCAGCGGCGGTGACGGAGGTCACAGTTTGCTGGACGGCACGATACAAGTTGCCGCGGGTGATGCGGCCTATATCCTCCCCGGGCCGGGCAGCGATGTTCTTTATTCCAATCCCTTGCCGCATGTTCTCATTCTAACGGCGATTGTTGTGGGCGTTGCGACGCTCTCCATCGGCTTGGCGCTCACTGTGCGTATTCGGGAAGTCTACCGCACCATTGAAGAAGACGAGATTGAAGCCGCAGACTTTGTTTATAACTTGGAAGGGACGGCAGACTGATGTCCTTTCTTGAACTCGTCCCCGACTGGCTCCTGACCCACGGGCCGGCTTTTCTTATGGCGCTCCCGCTGATTATGGCGGCGGTGACCGCGATTTTGCCGAACAAACGTGTGGCGTGGGCCAGCACATTTATTGTCACGGCCATATTGACGGTCACGGCGTTTTCCATTGCCCTTTATAATGCCGAGGTCGGCACCACGATTTATAAAATGGGAGGCTGGGCGCCGCCGCATGGGATTTCTCTTGTGGTCGATGCGCTAAATGCACCTGTACTGGTCTTGATTGCGTTGATGAGCTTCATCACCGTGATTTACGCCATGCCGGCCACGGTTGCGGAAATTAAACCCAATAAACGCGCGCCTTTTTACGCCGCTTTCCTGCTCTGTACGGCGGGGCTTTTGGGTATGGTGATAACGGGCGATGCGTTTAACGTATTCGTCTTTCTCGAAGTCTCCTCCATCTCGACTTATGTTCTAGTCGCGATGGGTGCAGCCAGGGACCGCCGCGCGCTCTCGGCAGCCTATAATTATCTCATTCTTGGGTCCATCGGCGCGACCTTCTTTGTAATCGGTATCGGCTTTTTGTTTATGGAAACCGGAACGCTTAACATGGCAGATATGGCGCGAATCCTAGCGGATCTCGATGGCGGCTCTCGTGTGGCGAAAGTGGCCTTTGGTTTCATTGTGATTGGCTTAGGGCTTAAGCTGGCGATGTTCCCGCTGCATACATGGTTGCCCGGGGCGTATGCCTATTCACCCACGCCGGTGACTGCCTTTTTGGCCTCGACCGCGACGAAAGCGGCGCTTTATCTCCTGCTGCGTTTCACCTTCTTCGTCTTTGACCCAAGTTACGCTTATGTCGCGGATGTCTTGATGTTCATCCTTGTCGGGATGGGTGTTGTCGGGATGATTTTTGCGTCCTTGCAGGCAATTTTCCAGACCGATGTGCGCCGCATGCTGGCCTTTTCTTCGGTTGCGCAGGTTGGCTATATGCTGCTTGGTATCGGAATTGCGACGACTGCATCTGTTGCGGCGGGCTATCTGCATTTGCTGAATCACGCGATTATCAAAGGCGGGTTGTTTCTGGCGCTGGGCGCGATGTGGTATCGGTTCGGCATCACCCGCATGGAAGACTTCCGCGGGCTTGGGAAAACCATGCCGCTGACGATGGGGGCCTTTACCGTTTCCGGACTGTCCCTGATTGGCGTGCCGTTCACGGCAGGTTTTGTTTCGAAAATTAATCTCGCAGGCGCTGCAGCGGACGCAGGTTGGTGGTGGGCTGTTGCCGTGATTATGATTACGTCGATTTTGGCGCTCATCTATATTGGCCGCGTCTTGCTCCTCGCCTATTTCCAGTCTCCGCCCACCGTCAACGGCACAGTCGTGGCGCGAAATGAAGCGCCGATTGCGATGCTCTTGCCGATGTGGACATTGGCGCTCGCGTCTATCTTTGTTGGTCTTAAATCAGATGCCATGGTCGGGGCCGCCACGCGCGCGGCAGAGCTCTTATTGGGAGCGGGCTGATGGATCTCTCTATGACACCGCAAATTGCCTTGGCATTGCTGCTGATTATTCCGCTGACGGCAGCGGTTTTAATTCCTGTTTTTGGCAAGTCCCCGAATATGCGCGAAGGCATCACCTTTGTCGCCGGACTCGCTCTGTTGGCCACAGTTATCTATCTCTGCGTGGATGTGGCGCAAGGCGGCAGGCCCGAACTCCATTTCGGCAGCTTCGCCGGCCAATTTGATTTCACCCTCAAATTAGAACCTCTTGGCGCGACATTTGCCGCCATTGCATCCTCGCTTTGGATTGTGAATTCCATGTTCACCCTGGGCTATATGCGCGGCAATAAAGAAAAGAACCAAACGCGGTTTTTTGCCTGTGTCGCGATTGCGATTGCGGCGGCCATGGGGATTGCAGCCTCGGCTAACCTGATCACACTCTTTATTTTCTACGAAGCTTTGACGCTCTCAACCTTCCCATTGGTGACGCATAAAGGCGATGACAAAGCCAAACGCGGCGGCACGATATATGCGTTGATTTTGATGGGCACGTCACTGGCCCTCTTGCTGCCGGCCATTATCGGCACCTATGTCATTGCGGGGACGACGGATTTCCAGGTCGGCGGAATTTTCCCGGAAGGGACATCTTTGCTGGCGACCTCATTACTCCTTATCCTCTTCGCATTTGGCATTGGCAAAGCGGCGCTCATGCCGACCCATCCGTGGTTGCCCAATGCGATGGTTGCGCCGACCCCTGTGTCGGCTTTGCTCCACGCTGTGGCCGTTGTGAAAGCGGGCGTGTTCACCATGCTGAAAGTCGTGACTTACACCTTCGGGCCCAGCCTCGCAGCGGCCACGCCGTCCTCAACATGGCTCGCGTGGATTGCGGCCATTTCCATCGTGCTCGCCTCTGTCATTGCGCTGCGTCAGGATAATCTGAAAGCGCGTCTGGCTTACTCCACCGTCTCGCAGCTGTCTTATGTTACGCTGGGCGCGATGCTCGCGGTCAGTATGGGTATCCTTGGCGGCGGCCTGCAAATTGTGATGCATGCGTGGGGCAAGATTACGCTCTTTATGTGTGCCGGCGCGATTTACACGATTGCGCACCGCACGAATATTTCACAGCTGGACGGTTTGGGCCGGACCATGCCTTGGGTCTTTGGCGCGTTCCTCGTGGGCGCATTGTCCATTATCGGCATCCCGCCTCTAGGAGGCTCTTGGCCGAAATTCATGCTCATGATGGGCGCGGTGGATAGCGGCAAAGCCATCCTCATCGCGGCGCTGATTGCATCCTCGATTTTGAACATTATCTATCTCGTCCCGATTGCGATACGCGGCTTTATGAAGCCGCCCGCAAATCCCGAAGATGATGCACATATTGCGGAGGTTCGAAAGAAACACCGGTGGGTCATTATCCCGCCCGTCATCACGGCGATTGGCTCGCTGGTTTTGTTCTTCTTGGCAGGCGGCATTCTTGACTTCCTGCAACCTATCCTGCCCGCAGGAGGCCTGTAATGAGCGCACCAACCGACACACCGCTCGATCCCAATGTCGAGATGCAGCCCGCGGATGATATTCATCCGGCGGCACGTCCGTTCCTGTTTTTAGGAAATGAGAAGGTGAAGCGAAACTTCATTTGGTTCCCGCTGGCCGGGATGATTATCTGCATCATTATCGGCGTTTTCTATCCGCAGGCGAAAGCCCTGCCGATTGAGAAATATATTCCGGGAAGCTGGGCCATTTATGGGTTCCTGGCCTATAGTCTCATCGTGCTCTCAGCGAACACGCTCTTCAAATTTTTGGGCCGCGACGAGACTTATTACGGGGAGGGCGGTTTGCCCGATCCGGATTATTCGACTGACCCAATGATAACCGGGGACGCCCATCATGATTGAGCAATTCCCGATACTCGCTGAAATCAATCCCGGCCTTTGGGTTATCCTCGCGGGCTTGATTTGTACGCTGCTGCCGATTGGTCAGGCGCGCAAAGCTTTTGTTATTGCCGCCCCCGTTTTTGCAGGATTTCTCATTTTCCAAATTCACGGGATGAATCCGGGCGCGCATTTCGGCGGCCAATTCCGGTTTGGCCCGGTTGAGCTGACGACGCTGCGGATTGATAAACTCTCCGTTGTCTGGGGCTATCTCTTCTGTCTCGCGGGGATCATTAACGGCATTTATGCGCTGCATGAAAAATGCCGCATGACGGATAGTTCCGCGTTGATTTACACAGGCGCAGCGATTGCCGGCGTCTTGTCCGGCGATATGATTACGCTGTTCATCATGTGGGAATTAACGGCGATTAGTTCCGTTTTCCTCATCTGGAAAGGCGGCGATCATGCGTATGCGGCAGGCGTGCGTTATCTCGCAATTCACGTTTTATCGGGCGTGATGTTGCTCGCCGGAGCGATCCTCCATGCGCAAGCGAATGGCGGCGATTTCATGTTCAATGCGATTGGCCTCGAAAGCCCCGGCGGCTGGCTCATGCTGCTGGCCATGGGGATTAAGGTCGGGTTCCCGGGTCTGCATATGTGGATGCAGGACGCCTATCCGAAAGCCTCTATTACGGGCACGGTTATTCTCGCCAGTTTCACCACCAAGTTTGCGGTCTATGCCTTGGCGCGCGGCTTTGCCGGGGCAGATATCCTGATTTGGATTGGCGCAATCATGACCTGTTTCCCGGTCTTCTTTGCCGTGGTTGAAAATGATCTGCGCCGGGTCTTGGCCTATTCCCTGAATAACCAGCTGGGCTTCATGGTCTGCGGGATTGGGATTGGGACGTCACTGGCGCTGAACGGCGTTGTCGGACAGGTCTTTGTCCATGTTATCTTCAAGGGCTTGCTGTTCATGTCTATCGGCGCCGTGATGTACCGCACGGGCACAGCCAAAGCGTCAGAACTGGGCGGGTTGTTCCGCTCCATGCCTTACACGACGATATTCTGTCTCATCGGGGCGGCCTCCATTGCCGCCGTACCGCTCTTTGCGGCCTTTGTAACCAAAGCCATGATTTTGGCGGCGGCCGTTTATGAGCATGAATATCTGGCCTTCCTGATGATGCTCTTCGCCTCGGCCGGGGTGATGGAACATTCCGGGATTAAAGTTCCGCATTTCACTTTCTTTGCCCATGACAGTGGCCGCCGCGTCAAAGAAGCGCCGTGGAATATGCTCGCGGCAATGGGGATTGCCGCCTTCTTCTGTATCTATCTCGCGTGGCCTTGGGGCGGGTTCCAAAACCTTTACGCGTTGATGCCATATGAAATGGATAAGCCGTATAAGCCTTACACGGTCGATCACGTGGTCTTCCAAATGCAGCTCCTCTTTGCCGCGATATTTGCCTTTACCCTGCTGAAGCGGTTCAAACTTTATCCGGCGGAACGCCGCGCGGAAATCCTCGATGCAGACTGGACCTATCGCCGGATGGGCCTGAACATCGCGAAATGGGGATCCGCTATGTGGGACCGTTTATCCGTGCAAACCGGACGGTTCAGAAAACGCGTGCTCGGCGCGACGGGGCGCAAGCTTTACCAGACCTTCTCTCCGGCCGGCGCGGCCTCAGAAGCGAAACCTTCGGGCATCGCGGCAATCCTAACGGCGGGTCTGTTGTTCATTGTGTTGTTGCTGGAATATGTCGCCGGATAAGGACGCGGATATCCTCGCCCTAACAGCGCAAATCGTCAGCGCTCACGCGGGCACGCACAAAGCGTCCCCGGAAGAGTTGTCCGAGATGATTAGCGTTGTCCATGCGGCGCTGCTGCGGGCGGAGAGCGGCGAGGGCGGCGTTGCCAATGGGCAGGCGCCCGCCGTGCCGATTGAAGAAAGCTTACGTGATGATGCGCTGGTCTGCCTTGAAGACGGATTGGAATTCCAAAGTCTCAAACGACACTTGCGCGTCAAATATAATCTGACCCCGGATGCTTACCGCGAAAAATGGGGGCTGCCCCGCGATTACCCAATGGTTGCGCCGGATTATGCACGGCGACGATCTGCCCTCGCGAAGCGCTCCGGCCTCGGAAAATCGGCGCCTTAACTCGATTTTTTTTCGGTTTTAGGCGTCAAATCCTGATTCATCACTGTCGCGTAGCGGAATTGATTCGGAACCGAATCGGAAATACCCGTTTTTTTGCAAGATGCCGAAGCCATATGGTTAACGAAGTGTTGATGCGGCGACTCTGGCGGCCCCATACCCGTCTTATCAGCGAACAGGTCGGGGGCGTGTTCCAATCAGAAACAGTGTCGGGGAATTCAGGGGACTTATGTTATCGGGGAACGCGTTGCGGCATCAGATTATTCTGCCGCAACAACAAAAATTTTATGATTATTGGCGAAGCAAATGTCGCGCGGGAAGGTTTCCGGCGCGCGATGATATCCGCATGGAGGAAATTCCGGCCCAATTGTCCATGACGACGATTATGGAGCGGGAAGAGCCGCGTCAGGGGGCGGCACGCAGGTATCGTCACCGCCTGGCCGGGACGGGATTTTGGAACCTGTATGACGGGGAAATCCAAGGCCGCTATGTGGATGAACTCCCCATCGGGTGCCGCGTCGACTATTGGCACCGCGTCCTCGATAAAGTCATTGATACGCGAAAACCCTATGTCGGTGTTACCCGTCCAAATACGCCCAACGGCTCACATCTCGCCATGTTTTGGGCGCGCCTGCCGCTTTCTGACAATGGGACGGATATTACGGCCATCCTCGGTTTTGACCACCTCGTGAAAATGAGCGAAGTCGCCGATGCGCTTCCGGCGCGCGATCGGGTTGTCGCTTAGTGGCTGAACGATTTGAGCGTCATAAACAAGCTTGGACGCCGGATGAGCTTCAAAAACTGCACCGCCTCGCAGAAAAAGGGATGGGCTTGAAAGCGATAGCCAAAGCCCTCACACGGTCCGAAGATTCCACCAAAAAACGCGCAAAACAAGACAAGATAAAAATCGCAAAAAAGCGGTAGCGGCCTATTCGTGACCTAACGTGCTGCGATTAATGTCGCCACGCCCTCAGCTTTGGCCTTAATTTTTGCGCGGGTTCAAAAATTTAAATCCCCCGTTCAGGTGAGTGCTTTATCGTCCCGCCCATGAACCGACGTAGCCTTATCCGTTCCAGCTTGGCCTCTGCCGCCATCATTCAATTGCCCGGGATTGCGCAGATGAGCTTTGCGAGCGAGGGCGGTATTCCGTCCATTACCTTTACTGTTGATGATGTGACGCGCGGCAAGACGGCCCTGCGATTACAGCCGACCAAAGCGGCGATAGAGACCATTCTCGCGGCCCCTGACACGCCGCTGGAGAGTTGGACGCGCGGTACGCCGCAGCTCATTTTGGCCCCGCCAGAGGTACATCCTTTTCTGTCCGCTGTGACGACGGCTTATCATAACCACTTTCCGATTATCTTTTCGCCCGACATGATTTGGCTGCAAATTCTGCAAGGACTGGCCAGCCATGTCACGGCCAATGCAGAGGCGCTGCGCCATCATTTCGTCGCTCATGAGAAGAAAAAGCTGATTGAAATTACCCGGGATGAGTTCCGCCGCGGCAATCCGGACAATGATTGGGAAGGCGCCTTTGCTGAGTTTTCCCAAAAGATGCGCCCCCATATTGGCGCGACGAACCATGATCTCATTGCAGGAAAATTCGGCACCACCGGCCCCGTGGAACAGGCCGCCATGAATGTCGCCTTGATGGATGCGATGCAGTCCTATTTCGTATTTGGGATGACCACATCTTGCGGATTTCCGTCCGTGACATTGGAAGGGTCGGAAGAGGATTGGCGTGCGCTTCGGGCGCGCGCGGAAAAGCTCGCGGTTTTTGACCTGAGCTGGTGGACAAAACATTTAATTCCGATTCTGGACCAATTTATCGAAACCAGTGCAGGCCGCCCCGACAAAGATTTCTGGTGTAATTTTTATAAGCTCCAACCCGTGGGCAGCGGCACGCCCCATATCCACGGCCATATCAACACGCTGTTCCCTTATTTCGGGCGCAAAGGCCCCACCAAAGCGCGTCTGGTGAAGGATTTTGAAGTCTTCATCCGGAATACAAAATATAATGGGGTGCGGTCAGAGGCGCAAATTCAGGCAGATATTAAACGGTTCGCGGCCAATCAAAAGGACGGCGCGGGGCAGTTGACGGATACGCTGCGCCGAAATCCCTTTATCGGACGCACGGATTTGGGTTTCCGCGATGGAATGACGACAAAAGATGTGACGTTAAAGCTAAGCAGCGCGCCGATGATTTGGAATTATTTTGGCGAGCCGTTGCAAATGGAATTACTCGCCGGCTTTATCGGGGCGACGCAAGATCCC
>CALFWV010000111.1 GCA_937927825.1 uncultured Caulobacterales bacterium
GACATAGCGATTTTCGGAAGGCGCTAGCCATTCTCTCTCTTCACCCCAGTTCACGTCCATTTCCGGTGCCCAAATATCTTCGCGGCCAAAGCCAAATCCGAAGGTCTCCAGACCTGTGCTCTCATAGGCGACATTCCCGGCAAGCAGCATCAAGTCTGCCCAAGAAATGGCATTGCCATATTTCTTTTTAATCGGCCAAAGCAGGCGGCGGGCTTTATCAAGGTTGCCGTTATCCGGCCAGCTGTTCAGCGGCGCAAAGCGCAGATTGCCTGTACCGCCGCCCCCGCGGCCGTCAGATGTGCGGTAGGTCCCCGCTGCGTGCCACGCCATACGCACCATTAACCCGGCATAAGTTCCCCAATCGGCAGGCCACCAATCTTGGCTGTCTGTCATAAGGGCATGAAGGTCGGCTTTCAGCGCATCAAAATCGAGTGCTTTCACAGCTTCCCGATAATCAAAGTCAGGGTCCATTGGGTTGGAACGCGCGCCGTGCTGGTGAAGAATTTCAACATTCAGAGCTTCCGGCCACCAATCCTTAACGGAGGTCGGTTTGCTGCTCGTGGCGCTACCGTGCATGACCGGGCATTTCCCGCCTGTTTTGACTGTCATATCGTTCATTTGTCTCTCCAATAAATTTATAGTGGTTCATACGTGCCCACTTGCGCATGGGTTCCGAGACGTAATGAGATTAATAAAACGATATGTCTAATTGATAGTTTTTATGATTATGATAGGTGGTGCCTATGAATTTTCGTGATCTCATATACCTGCGCGCGCTCTCTCGCCACAAACATTTTGGCAAAGCGGCGGAAAGCTGCCATGTCAGTCAACCCACCCTCTCTGTACAGTTGAAAAAATTAGAAGAAGATTTGGGCGTCACTCTGATAGAGCGGTCCAAACGCGCCGCCAGATTAACGCCAATTGGGGAAAGTGTGTTGTCACTCGCTGAGGACGCGTTGGGGGCTGTCGATGCCATTCGAGAGATTACGGCAGATGCGAGCGATCCGTTTTCCGGCCAATTCCGTTTTGGGTCTATCCCGACAATCTCGCCGTTTTTGGTGCCAAATATGTTCAAGGCGCTCGGCCACGCTTTTCCCAAGCTCCAGCTTGCCTTTCGCGAGAACATTACGGAACGCTTGACGGAAGATTTGTTGAATGGTGATTTGGATGCCGCGATTTTGGCAACGCCGCCCGGAACGCCGAATCTCTTGTCACTCCCGCTATATGATGAACCTCTCTTGGTAATCCATCCCATCGGACATGATTTGGCAGCGCTCGACGGGTTGGACCCGTCTGACTTGCCGCTGGACCAAATGATTCTTCTCTCGGAAGGGCATTGCTTTCGCGACCAAACGGTGGACCTTTGCAACATACAAGGCGGAACAACATTGGCCGAAACCAGTGTGACCAGCCTAGAGACCATCATAAGTCTGGTGGCTGCCGGGCAGGGTATCTCCATCGTCCCGGCACTGGCCCAAGCGACGGGTTGGCTTGACCGTCCGCGCATCGGTGTTCAGCCCTTGCGGAGCCAAGGCGCAACGCGGCAATTAAATCTGACATATCGGAAGAGCGCCCCTCGGCAGCCTTTGATGAAAGCTGTTTCAAAGGAAATTGCGACCCTGCTGGCGCCAATGAATTTGACGCGCTAGGCCACGGGTATGACGACCGGATATAATTATCAGCGATTTACAGGCTGGCGGCTAATTGCCCTGCTGACGGTTTTCTTTGCCTATACGCTTTGGTTCGCGACAATTGGCCCTTTTGGCGAGCTGATCCGATTAGAAGATTACGCTTATCTTCAAGGCCGCGGTTTTTATAGCGGAGATGAAGCTGTCGCTGCAATCCAGAGTTTAAGCCCGGAGGGCCGCCGACTCAAATATACAGAGCTGGGATTTGATCTAATTTACATGGTTTTACAAACATGGGTCTTTGAAGCCGTTATCGCCTATGGATTAACGGCGATGGGCCTTATGGGGTCGCGTTGGCGTTGGATTTTGCTGGCACCGATGGGGTTTTTGCTGTTCGATTTTCTTGAAGACAGCTCGCTCGCTTTGGTTCTGGCGACATCCTCGGAATTGGCCGGGACTTTTGCAGGCGTCTTTACGGCCTTGAAATTTGCGGTCTTTATCCCCTTGGTTTTCATTTCGTTGGGCGTAGGAACCGCAGGTTTTCTGTCCACAAGCTTGCGAAAACGTAAGGCCGACGACAGCCCGAATTAACGTAGCCTTAACCGTAATGGGTGACAGATTTGGGCATGAAAAATGCTGTTAAAAAGTTCCTGAAATGCAATCGCTCTGTCCTGACCACAACGTTGTTGTGTGCTGCCGGCTTGGCCGTCTCCGCGTGTTCCATGGCCCCAAAGACGAATAATCCAAATGGATATCCGCAAGGCCAAGCTCCGGCGCAAACCTCAACATCGGGCGGTTTTAATCAGGCAGAACTGACCACTGCTATTTCAGATCACATGGGTGTCACCGCGGAAAGCGCCGCTTCGACGATTGAGGATTTGTTCAAAAAACGCGGCCGTCCTGTCGGGTATATTACCGGCGAAGAGGGCGGCGGCGCGCTGATATTTGGTGCAAAATACGGCGAAGGCATGCTTTGGATGAAAAATGGCCAAACGCAGAAAGTTTACTGGAAAGGCCCGAGTGTCGGGTTGGATGCGGGCGCAGAAATCAGCCGCGTTTTCACCTTGGTCTATGATTTGGACGACCCGGATGATATTTTCCGGCGTTTCCCGGGCGTAGACGGCTCTGCCTATCTTATTGCGGGTATGGCGGTTAATTATCAACGCGCCAACGGAATTACGCTGGCCCCTGTTCGCGCCGGCGGCGGTATTCGGCTTGGCGCAAATGTCGGTTATACCAGCTATGTAAAAAAGAAGCCTAAGGGCTTTGGCCTCATCCCAATTTAGGGATGGGTTGATTTAGGAATTGGTGAGCTCCGGATCGTTTGGCACCGGAGAGAGCCACCCTTCATATTTACACAGCCGTCCAAAAACTGGTGCGATGAGATCGACGTGAAAGACAAAGCGGCCTTGGTCGTCTTGGGTCTCATAAACATGTCCGCCGGGTTTTAGGCATTTGGGCAACGGTACGCCGAATATTGACCAGCCCCGCGTTTCTATGCGTAGCTTTGCTTGATTTTCCAAAATCGCCATATGGATGGCGATAGGTCCGAATTTTTCCGTGACGTGCCGCGCCCATCTTCCCGTGCCGAGGCTATGATGACTCTGGAAGGTTTGGCCGTCAAAATCTCGCACCCATGTTTCGCCCGCTTCATCGGGCGTCACCGTGACTGTCACCGGCATATTCTCTGCGCTTTTTGGAAAGCCGACCAGATTGGCAACAATCTGCGATAAGGGATTGCGCCCGCGCGTGACAGTGCAGCGCCCCGTAAAGCGGCGTCCCATATCCGTGCGGTGTAAATCCTGAACAGGCGGCGCGAGCCGCGTATAGGCGTTCCCCAGAACGGCTACATACACGGGGAGTTTGGCACCGTCATATTGTAGCCCATATGAGATATTTAGCTGTGCAAATTCGGGGGCCAAGCTTTCCAAGCCGACAAGTTGGTCGCCGGAATATGCACCGGGTTTGAGCGCAGTGCCGTGTAGAAACTGACGGATAAGCGCGACGACGGGCAAGGTTGGTACATAGGGCCCATGGTCGCCCTCCGCTACGAGATGCCAACTCGCAGCGCCGAGCTCATGAGAGCCCGAGACAATCATCCCGCCGCGATGTTCGCCAAATCGAAATAACGACCGAGACCAATGGAAAATATCAGCAAAGCGTGAGAGATTAGGCCCCAGGCCCTTGGCAACGCCGCGCGCCAATACGATCAGTAGTCGGTGTAGCCAAACCGGACGAGTTCCGGCACCTGTCCAAATATCTGAAAGAGCCGGGAAACTCTCACCTAAAACTATGACGTCGGGGGCATCTGCCACAGCGAAAGGTAAGCGCGGCAGGGGTATCCCGCCGGGGACGCAAATTACGGCGTTGCGAATTTCCGTGAGTCCCGCCACATTTACATCCAGCCCTCCGCGCCTGACAGGCACGGTCTTTTGCCCCGCATAAAGTGTCACCGCCGCGACGACATTGCGCCCCAATTCCGCTTTGGGTGAGGGCGCAATCCCAATCATAACCTCAGTCGCAGGCCCAATGCGGGTTTCGATTTCGCGGAGCCCAACCGCGCTGAGCACAGGGCAGGTTGACAAGCCTGAGACGGCGACAATTCCTGCGGCCTTTGCGGATTGCTCATGGGTCAAGAGGGCGTTCACGAAACTGCCGTCATCAGACAGGTCTGCATAATGAATGCCATGTGCTATACAATAATCTAAAACAGGAGACCCCGTATAGGCTTGGAACGGGCCGGAGGCATCGACGATTAAATCGGGTTTAAAGTTAAGCGTAAGGCTGTTTCTGTCGAGTTCTAAGGGCGTAAATTTTGCCGATCCCGACAATCTTGAACAGGCTGCTTCGGCTTTATCCAAATGACGGCCGGCCAGAATTAAGTTCAATCCGGATTCTTCTGAAAGCCGTTCCGCAATTCTGAAGCCAAACGTCCCATAGCCGCCGATAATGAGGACCTGCATCACGCTGTCTTACCCTGCGAATATTCTTTCATACCTCTACCTAATCCTTACTCGTCCACATTGCGACAAAAGGTTCCGCATAACCGCTTTGACGGAACGGAGGGGCGTCTTTGGAATTAGGACGGATGAAGGAGACAAATAATGAAAAGCGAGCAACAGTTAAAAGCGGACGCCCGGAAATCTGCACAAGCCGCCCCGAAGGCTGATCCGGAAATCGCGGAGGCCGCAAAGGCCGAAGCCAAAGGTGTCAAATCAGGTAAGCGCCGCGTTCAACCCGTTTACAAAACGCAAGACCGCGTCAGCGGGAAAAATATTCACCGCGACAAATCTGAACCAATGAGCGAGTTTGACAATCCGGCCGGTAATATGGTCAGCAGCGGCGATTAACTCCCAGGTGCAATCTGCAAGTCTTGTTCGGCTTTATCGCCGGCCCAAATTGATGTTCCAATGACCAGTGCCAAGACACCAATAACAAAACTGTCCAAGAGTAAAATTAGCGGCGCTGCCGAATGACCCATCGCCAGATAAGAAAGTTGATAATGCAAAAAAATAATCGGCGCAGCCAAAATTAGACTGATCAAAAGCCCGGTGAACCCAAAGGTTGGGTCCCATAATTTCCGAAGCATGTCTGCACGAAAAGTTCCGAATTTGGGCGGTGTTTCTGTGTCAGATGCAATGTTTTTCGCAATCACATAACAGGCGCTCAGCATAATAATCGCTTTAAAAAGGCCAAAGCCCAATCGGGCAGGATGATTTTGCAGCGTGTGAAACGCGGCCTGTGACTCATACATGCCGAGCCCATATTCGACGACATGTTGCAGGCCTTCCGCCGCCATGACAGCCAAAATCATCAATGGAGATAATGCGGTTGCACGGCGCAGGTTTTTCAAGACGTATTGGGATGCAGTCAGAATTTTCATTTCATCCTGATACGCACCTTTCCCTAAGAGAAGTTAAACTTTTAACCGCGTAAACGCCCGCCGGCTTTCATGACTTTTTCAATAATTTTGGCGCTGACGCCTTCGATATCCGTATCTGTCAAAGTGGCGTCTTTTGGCGTCAATGTCACATCAATGGCGAGGCTTTTCTGGCCGTCATCCACGCCTTTGCCGCGGTAGACATCAAACAAGCTGACGTCGGTGATTAATTGCTTATCCGCGCCTTTAGCTGCTTTTAAAATGTCTCCCGCCATGACGCTTTCATCGACAATAAAGGCAAAGTCCCGATGGACCGGCATGAGGTCTGAAAGCGTCAAAGCTTTCTTCGCTTTACTAGCGGATTTCTTGCGCGGCGCGGGGAGGTTATCCGGTGCGATTTCAAAGGCCACAACCCGGCCCTCAATGCCTAGAGCTTTCAAGGCCCGCGGATGAAGTTCGCCGAAACTGGCGAGCACATTTTTTGGGCCCAAGCGTAGAGAGGCAGAGCGTCCCGGATGCCAATAGGAGCCAACGGCTTCCATAATTTGCAGGTTATCCGTATTTGCGCCCATGACGTTGAGTGCCGCAATCACGTCGGCTTTCGCAGTCAGCGCGGAAATTTCCTCCGCACCCGCCCAATCGCGGCCCGGTTCGGCGCGGCGCATCCCTGCTAAAGTCAGGGATTGTTCGTCAGGCTCAGTCCCTTGGAAGATAGGACCAAGTTCGAACAGGGCCGCGCGCGGGTATCCATTATTGGCGCTGCGTTGTCCGGCCAGCAATAAATGAATAAGCGCACTGGGGCGCATCCAGTTCAAATCATTTGAAATTGGATTATCAAGCGCGAGATTTTCCTGACCGCCATCAAAGGCATCAGCATGGGCTTGTAAAACAAAGGACCATGTGATGGCTTCGGATAATCCGCGTCCGGCCAACGCGCGGCGCGCGAGGCGCGTCCGGTTTTGCGTCAATGTTGCGGTCGGTTCGCGGCGACCCGGTAGCGGGGGCAGACTGACGGCTTCGAGGTTATGAAACCCGTGAATTCGCGCGATTTCCTCAACAAGGTCCGCGCCTTCTGTCGCGTCGCGGCGGAACGATGGAACTGTGACGGTCCAGTCTTTGCCAACAGAAAATCCAAGGTCCGTCAGGATTTTCGTCATCTCCGCATCCGACAGCTTCAATCCCGTAAGACGTTCATTAAGCGCGGTATCGAATTTGATGGCGGGCGGCGCGGCAGGAATTTCGCCGGCCACCACGATTTCACTCGCTTCGCCGCCGCAAATCTCAAGGACCATACGTGTGGCCAGTTCGGCCCCGTCAATTAATCCACCCGTATCCACGCCGCGCTCAAACCGATATTTCGCATCACTATTCACGCTCAAACGTTTCGCTGAACGGCGAATGGTGAGCGGGTCGAAGTAAGCGCTCTCAATAAGGATATCTGTTGTCCCTTCATCACAGCCCGTTGTGACGCCGCCAACTATCCCGCCGAGGCCGAGAATACCGCTCTCATCCGTAATAGCGATGTCCGCATCCGTGGCCGTGTAGGATTTATCATCCAGCGCGTCGAAAGCTTCGCCCACAGCGCGGCGCACAGTGATCGCGCCTTTTAACTTCGCGAGGTCATAGAAATGCAAAGGACGCGCACGGTCATAAGTGATGAAGTTGGTAATATCGACCAGCGCCGAAATCGGGCGCAGGCCAATGGCTTTGAGCTGATCTTGTAGCCATTGCGGCGACGGACCGTTTTTCACGCCGCGCACAACGCGGCCCACAAAAGCTGGACAGCCACCCGTATCTTCAATTGTAATCGCTTGCGGGCAAGGGAATTGCCCCGCGACAGGTTCAATTGCAGGCGTAATTAACTCGCCCAAACCAACCGCTGCGAGGTCGCGGGCTATGCTATTCACGCCAAGCCAATCCGGACGGTTCGGCGTGACTTCGAAATCAATGACAGGGTCATTTGCCCCCATCGCTTCCGACACGGGCTGACCAACGGGATAGTCCGCGGGGTCCAATTCCAAAATCCCGTCATGATCTTCGCCAAGCTCTAACTCTTTGCCGGAACACATCATACCGGAGGACTCGACCCCGCGAATTTTACGCGGCTTCTTATCAAGGCTGAAATCAAGGCCCGGAATATAGGCCCCCATTGGCGCATAGGCCACGGCAATACCTGCCCGCGCATTGGGCGCGCCGCAGACAATTTGTTTCTCGCCGTCGACTGTGTCGACGGTGCAGACGCTGAGCTTATCCGCATCGGGGTGTTTCTCGGCAGATTTCACATGGGCAATTGTAAAGGCAGAGAGCGCCTTGGACGGGTCGATAATGTCTTCGACCTCAAGCCCGGCCAGCGTCATCGCTTCGGCGACTTGTTCAATCGTCGCATCAGTTTTCAGGTGGCGTTTCAGCCAGGAGAGAGTGAATTTCATTATGATAACCCCGTCGCCAAATTCGCCTGAACCAGCGGATCAAAGCCGTAGTGGGTGAGCCAGCGTGGGTCGCTGGCGAACATATCCCTTAGGTCCGGCATACCATATTTCAGCATGGCGAGGCGGTCGACGCCCATGCCAAAGGCAAAGCCTTGATATTCGTCCGGATCTAGCCCGCAGCTGCGCAGGACATTGGGATGCACCATGCCGCAGCCGAGAATTTCCATCCATTTCTCGCCTGACCCAATTTTAATCGTCGCGCCGTCACGTTCATAGCGGACATCCATTTCGGCGCTTGGTTCCGTGAAAGGGAAATGATGCGGGCGAAATTGCACGTCGACATCGGTTTCAAAAAAGGCGGAAACGAAATCCATTAGAACGCCTTTGAGGTGGCCCATATGGATGCCCTTATCTATGACGAGCCCTTCGACCTGATGGAACATTGGCGTGTGCGTTTGGTCCGAGTCAGAGCGGTAGGTTCGGCCCGGTGCAATGATACGAATGGGGGGCTTTTGATTTATCATCGTCCGAATTTGCACGGGTGAGGTATGAGTGCGCAG
>CALFWV010000112.1 GCA_937927825.1 uncultured Caulobacterales bacterium
AACAGGATAACGTCGCGGATTGTTTCTGTTCCCGCCAACAACATAACGATACGGTCGACGCCCGGTGCGATACCACCATGGGGCGGTGCACCGAATTTAAACGCATTGATCATGCCCGCAAATTTATCCTCAACGACTTCCGGGCCGTATCCTGCAATCTCGAAAGCTTTATACATGACGTCCGCTTTGTGGTTCCGGATTGCACCGGAGGACAACTCTACGCCGTTGCAGACGATGTCATATTGATAGGCGAGGATTTCGAGCTTCTTCTCATCCGTGTCCGCCTCGAGCAGAACATCCATCGCGGATTTACCCTGCGGAGCCTGCGGCATTGAGAATGGGTTATGCGAGAAATCGATGGTTTTATTGTCTTCATCCCATTCATACATCGGGTAATCTACGACCCAGCAGAATTTGAAAATGCCGTCCGGGATAAGGTCTAGGTCTTTAGCGACTTTGTTCCGCGCCGCGCCCGCGAGTTTATAGGCTGCTGATTGCTTGCCAGCAGAGAAGAACACGCCATCCCCTGCTTTCAAGCCCATCTTATTGAGAAGTGCCTCTAAGAGTTCCGGTTCAAAATTTTTGAGCGCAGGATCCTGCGAGACGACCGCGCCGTTTTCTTCACGCAGACGCGCATAGCCAAGTCCGGGGGCCTGCATTTCTTTTTTTGCCCATTTGTCGAGGCTGTCAAAGAATTTACGGGACTGGCTGTCCGTTGCACCCGGAGCCGGGATTGCGATGACTTTCCCGCCGCCATTTGTGATTTTGGCGAAAATGCCAAATCCGGTCTTGCTCTCATCCTTGAAGAATTCAGACACGTCGGTTAGCTCAAAGGGAATGCGCAGATCAGGTTTATCAGAACCATATTTCTCGACTGCCTCTTTATACGGAATACGCGGGAAAGGTGTTTCGACTTCTCGGCCATCGGCGAATTCTTCAAAGACGCCCGCCATAACGGGTTCTATCGCTTGGAACACGTCTTCCTGCGTGACGAAGCTCATCTCCACATCAAGTTGATAGAACTCACCCGGCGACCTATCCGCGCGAGCGTCCTCATCTCGGAAACAAGGGGCAATCTGGAAATAACGATCAAATCCAGCAACCATAAGGAGCTGTTTGAATTGCTGCGGAGCTTGCGGAAGCGCGTAGAATTTACCCGGGTTTAGGCGAGACGGCACAAGAAAGTCACGCGCGCCTTCAGGTGAGCTGGCCGTGAGAATTGGCGTCTGAAATTCGGTAAAACCTTGTTCAATCATACGACTACGCAGCGAGTTAATCACGCGTCCCCGCAGGATGATATTGTTGTGCAACGTCTCACGCCGGAGATCGAGGTAGCGATGCTTCAAGCGAATTTCTTCAGGATAGTCTTGTTCGCCAAACACAGGCAGCGGAAGCGGGTCGGCTTGGCTTTCAATCAGGAATGTTTGTGCGCGCAGCTCGATTTCACCTGTTGCCAGCTCTGCATTCACAGCCTCCGCATCACGCGCCAGCACTTCACCTGTCACCGTGATGACGGACTCGGACGGGCAGCGCTTGGCGGTCTCGTAGAAGTCTTCATTTGGATAGACCACGACTTGGCTGATGCCGTAATGATCGCGCAAATCAATGAAGAGCGCATTGGCATGTTCACGTTTGCGGTGGACCCAGCCGGAGAGTTTCGCGATTTCGCCAACATCGGATTTACGGAGTTCGCCACAAGTATGGCTACGAAAGGCATGCATTTTATCGTCCTTTAGTCCGCTATTCGGGACTCTTGAGATGCGGCGCTGAGAAACGGTCAGACGCATCGGGTTAATGTGCCTGCGGACTAGCGGAAAGCAGATAAGTGTCAAGTCCGCTGGGCCTTGAGCACCGCAGAGACACAGGATTGATTTCATCCTGCAAGCGCTTACCTTGCGCGCATGTCCTTACCTTTTTCCATTCTCGATCTTGCCCGCGTCGTCGAAGGCGGCAGCATCGCGCAGAGCTTTGCCGAATGCGTCAACACCGCCCAAGCGGCAGAACGCCTCGGCTATAGCCGCATCTGGTATGCCGAACATCACAATATGATCAACGTGGCAAGTTCCGCGACATCTGTGCTCATTGCGCATGTCGCGTCACAAACGAGAACAATCCGGCTGGGTTCGGGCGGCGTCATGTTGCCTAATCATTCGCCCTTGACCATTGCGGAGCAATTCGGGACCCTCGCGACCCTGCACCCAAACCGCATAGATTTGGGCCTCGGCCGCGCGCCGGGCGGCGACCAAAATGTCATTCGCGCTCTCCGCAAGGACGGCCCCGCGGCCGCCAATCGCTTCCCGCAAGACGTGATTGAATTGCTTAGCCTTTTGGGTCCGCATGATCCGGATGCCCCCCTGCCCGTTCGCGCCATCCCCGGCGAGGGCACGAATGTCCCCGTTTGGATTTTAGGCTCGAGCCTTTTCGGCGCACAATTGGCCGCGCATCTAGGGCTGCCCTATGCTTTCGCCTCTCACTTCGCCCCGCAGCAGCTTTTCAACGCAGCGGAAACCTATCGCCGCGAGTTCAAGCCCTCCGCCTTTCTCGATAAACCCTATTTTATGATGGCCTGTAATGTGTTTGCAGCAGACACCGAAGCCGAGGCGCAATTTCACTTCTCGACGCTAGTCCAAGCCTTCGTTGGGATGGTCACGAATAGTCGCGGCCTAGTGAAGCCACCCGTTGAGAATCTGAGAGTCCCGCCCCAAATCGCTGCCCATGTAGAGCCGATGTTAGCGGGTAGCGCGGTCGGCACGCCGGACCAAATCACGACGCGCCTGTCCAGTTTTTACGACCGGTTGAAGCCTGACGAATTTATCCTCTCCATGCCGTTTTATGACCAAAAGGCCCGTATCAAAAGCATGGAATTGACCTCCGATATTAAATCCAAAATTGGCCCTTCAAAGCGCGCCGCTTAATGACATTTATGCGGCCAACATGTCCCGGTCCAAGTAAGCATCTGCCATAATTCGAACTTTCGCGGAGAGGTTTGACGGCCAAGCATTTCCTAGGCTTGAGGGCGTCAGTTCCCTCACATATTGGTTAAATTGAAATGGCTTTCCTAGATTGAGCCAGACAGAATAATCCTGAAACTCCCGTACCAATACAGGGCGTTTGACATGGAGCAGAACTTTCCCGGCAACGGGGTCGCTGGCGACCGCTGTAAAATAGCGTTTGACGACCTCTTCCTCGCCTTCCGTGATGGCCCAAGCCTTCTGGCAATTAGCAAAAGCGCGTCCCGTAATCCCAAATTGCTTGCACACACGTGCGCTCATCTCAGACGTATCAAAGGCGTTTTTCGCCGTTAGCTCAGTCATTAAAATCGATGTGTAAATGTATTGAACTAAGGCCATACACAATTTTAACGAGAATGTATTTCACTTGCATTTCAAAATGCAGTTAACGCGGACTGAAATCTCCCCGCCGGAGAATTATCTGGCAGGAAAAATAGAGTTGAATACGGCAGAAAAACCTGCCCTTACAATCGAGTGTTAGTTCGTGACGCCTGGTCCTTGACGACGTTGAATATCGCCTGTTGTCCTTTGGCTTTCCGCTTGCATTTGCTCCCATTGATCCTGCGTCATGCAAATCTTACGTTTGAAGTTGGACCCAACAACGGCCTGACGCTTACAGACCATTTCTCCGTCTGCCGACTTCGTCACATTTTTCGTCGCGGAGAGTAATATGTGGGATATATCTGGAAGTGCGAACGCATCGCGCCCAACAAATGTCCCCGAAACATTTTTCAGAGATGCGCCGAACAGGTAACCTGTTCGGATAGAGCAGTTTTTACAACTGCATTTTTTCATCTCGAAAGCTAGAAATACAAGTTCAAACGGGGATTGAGTTTCGATATGGCTATGTATCTCGCCGACACGGCAAGCCTGTAATCCCTACCCCGGCCCTGACGCTTCATAGCTTGCCTTGCGCTTCAACCCTGCGACCTTCGCCTGCAACTCTGTATCCTCCGGCCAGAGCGTTGCCATTCTTTCGGCCACCCGAATTTGGTCGCTTCGTTTTTCGGGCGAGTCGAAGAGGTATAAGAGTGTGTCGTGTTCGAGGCGGGTTTTTGCGAAACCGTTCCGCAACATCACATCCGCCCAAGGCACAGCGGCTTGCCGGTTGCCTGCGCGCATGTGGGACGACATTGCGAGTTTGACAAGGCTGGCTTTTTGCGGGCCCCCTTCGCGGAAATAGGTTTCTAACTGCTGAGCGGCCACGGCGTAATTTTTCGCCGCGATATTTAATTGCGCAATATTGACCTGAATAGCCTTGATCTCCGCATCGCGTAAGCCGCCCGCCGCGATGGCCTCTTCAAACGCCTCAATCGCCTTATCCGGCTTTCCCGTTGCATAATAAGACGCGCCCAACATTTGCCGCATCGCGGAGGTTTCATAGGCTTTCAGGTTTTTAAGCTTGAGCGCCTTTTTCAGTTTTTTAATGGCGTCCTTATGTTCATTAGCGGCCTGAAGGCTCTTAGCTTCCGTTGCATAGGGAATGCTTTCGGCACTAAAGAACCGATCGCTTGCACCCTGCGCCACCGCCTGCGCGGAAAACGCGAGGCTCAAAATGAGAGCCATTGAAATAGGTTTTTTTAATTTAAACACGATGTCT
>CALFWV010000113.1 GCA_937927825.1 uncultured Caulobacterales bacterium
CATTGATCCCGCTCCCATTGTCACATTTATGGACGAAGACCGTCATTCGGATTGGCGCTATCTCACCCTCGGTTTCGGAGATCAATTCGCTTATCACAGTGCTCTCATCAACGCCGAGTCAGTCGACGGTAACTATCATTCGGCCAGGCGTCTGCCGAGTTTGATGAATTACTCAGTCGAGCGGTTGGAAAATTCAAAATATATGGGTGTACCTGGTTTGGCGTCACTCAATCAATTTCTGACCAATGCCGAGAAGTTTCATCTCAAATACGTGTTCTCAAATGACGAGTTCTACGACCCTGTTCTCCATTACACGGGATGGAATCAAGTCACACGTCTGAACAACGGTATTCGCGTTTGGGAAAAACCAGACATATCTCCCTTGCCTACGGTACGCCCGCGTAGAGATTTGCCACGATACCAAAAATTGATGTGGGGCATTCTGCCGATTGGATCTTTGATCCTCGGCCTACTCACTTTGATCGGTCTTGCCCTCCGTCAACAACTAATTTCATCTGAATCAAAGCCATTTCTGCGAACAGCCCCTTCGCCATATATGACGATCAAATTACCTGAACCTGGCCAATAGCTTACAGTTGATACCATAACTCAATCTGAACCGACGCCAGCGGTTTGGACGCCTCCGAAAACTATGATCTGGTTGGTGAGAGCGTTGCCTCTCGCGGCTACATGTATGGCTGCAATCATCATAAACCTAGGGGTCCAAAATCAACGCAAACCTTTACTGCCCGAAACTATTGTTGAGCGTTTCTATCAACACTTAGACTTCCGTGAAACGGAACAGGCTTTTTCATTGCTCGCAAATGATCCAAGTCTAGACTATGGCCAATTTCTAAAGCTACAAAAGCTAACGGGCGGCCTTGTCCCTTCTTTCGGGAAACTCACATCTGTAAAGCCTTTAAATGTAGAAACTATAGAGGGTGGACAGGTACGGGTAAAATCAGAGCTGACATACCTAACCTCTATCGGGATACGTCCAGTCATCGCTGAAATGACTTTACTGCAAAACGCCGAGAAAGTTTGGCAAATCAAATATGAGCCCGCCGAAAAAACCTACTTACCCAGCTTAACGGCCAAGCGCAACGCACCACAGTTTCGCGATCTAACTGGCCAAAAATATTTGACCCCGACAGACCCCGTTCAGAGGCTCGCCCGACCTGAAATTGAGCTCATGGCGGCAGAAGTCATTGAGGACGATGGGAGACTATTCGTGATTGGCCGCCTAAAAAACCTTTCGGAATTTCCAGCCTGTACAAAGGTGCTCGCGCGAGCCTCAGGCGCAGACACCGAAGCAGAATTCAAGCAACATACAGGTCGGATCGGGCCACATAGGCAACTTCCTGGAGAGAGCTCGGCTTTTCGAATTGATTTCGAAGGCTATTTAAAAATCCAAGACCAACCTTTTAATGCGTCCTACAACCCTGATGAATTCAGCGTGCCCGAATTTAACAGTCTTCCATCTAATGTCGATCTGTCTATTTCTACGACCGTTTGTTCAACTGTATATTATAAGTCAGTTGCATTCTCCGACATAAGTGTCGTGGAAAATGATGATCACAAGATGCTTTCGATCACCGCGACGAATACTGGCACCGAAATTGTGAGCACGCTCCAGCTCAAACTCTCATATATCGACGCTGAAGGACGTCTCATGTGGGTCGAGCCATATTATTTACAAAACAACTTGATCCCAGGCGAAGTCCGTACCCTTCAAATTCCTCTATCCGAGAAAGTAAGGACGCATGTTTCATCTCCTGAGCGTCTGCAAATTAACGGAAGAAACAGCGCCATAAATTTGAACTCCATATGGCCAATAGGGATCAAACTCGCAGGTGAAGATGTGCGGGTTATGATTGACTATGACGCAATGCTCTATCGCCCGTTGGACTGATTCAACGTCGCTTTCTTAAAATGGAAGCAGTCGCTTTGCATATTGCAAATCGCGATATGCATATTGCTAAGTGTTTGCGAAATTCAGGTTCCGTTAACCATCTAACCGGTTGTTTTTATTGAGTGTCGAAATGGTCTCTAGATTGCAATGACTTATCCGTAAAACGGAGTCGTCATATGACAATTGAGCAAAAAAAATCATCCTTAAAAAAAGCGCTTATGGCGTTTGGCGTAATTGGGACCCTTGCAATGGGGGGATGTTCCACAACAGCTGTAAAGTATGACGCCTCGAACGTTTCTGACTTTACTGATAGAAAATTACGGTCCCAGGCTGTTCCGCTGGAAACAGACGCGCCTCTAAACATCGACAACGTGCGGACCCGTACGCTCGCTCATAACTCCGAATATGCACGCGCCCAAAGCCAGTTGATGGAGACGGTTAGAAAAGCCGGACTGCGGGGCAAAGATTTCCTCCCGCAAGCCTATGCCAATAGTTATGGCACATGGAGGAATAATGCGAGTGCTTCTGTCGGCAAGAAAGTCGACGACACATCCAGCACGATGCCGAAAGACTTCTACACGGCTCAAGACCAAGCTGCTGCAAGGTCAAATCTAACGACAAGTTGGGACCTCCTAGAGGTTGGCCTGAGTGGGTTCAAGGCTAACCGCCGTTCAATACATGCTTACTCGCAAGGCGAGCAAAACCAATATCAATGCAATAAAATGATGGTCGACGTTGAAAACGCCTATTGGCGGGCCGTCGCGTTTGAGCAGGCAGAAAAGAAATCCGCATGGCTGAAAAGCCGCGTGGCTTACGCGCTAGATCTGTCACAACAGCACGCAGATCAGAACCCTGACACGAAACTCCATGAATTAATGTTCCAGCGCGAATTGATTGACATCAACCGCTGGTATCAATCTCTTTACCGATCCCTGCTTTCAGCAAAACCTGAACTCGCACGTTTGATGAACCTGCCTGCCGGGACTAATTTTGAATTAGAATCTACGCGTCTGCCTTCCAACCTGGGTGAGCTTGGGGAAAAGAATGCGCTAGACCTTATTACAACGGCTTACCAAAATCGTCCGGAAATTCGGCAAGCACTTTATCAGTCTGATTTGACAAAATTGAAAAATGAGGAAGACCTTTGGCGGCACCTGCCGGCGATGCGTTTTTTCCTCGGGGCGAACCACAACACAAATAGCTTTGTGTTGAACCAAGATTTTGCCTCCGCTGGACTCAACTTGAGTTGGGATATTTTGCGCTTGGGCCAAATTGGTGAAACGAAAAGAAACGGGAAACTCGCGCTCGCCGAGCAAGAAAGACAGACAGAAATTCTCGCCAGTGCCGTTATGGCGCAAGTCATGATCGCGCGGGAACAAATGCATAAATTGGATTATGACCTTACGCTCGCGTGGAAGGCTTTATCTATACAAGGTGAAATCACGGATGACTTAAACAACGACGTACAATCTGGAGCAAAACCCGAGACATATTTGGTTAAGGAAGAGCTTATGCGGGAATTATCCTTCATTCGCGAACAAATGGCCCGTGCTGAATTGCATACAGCGAAAGCGCGGCTAGAGCAGAGCATCGGCATTGTACCTACCTGCCAAGCTCCAACACAAATTCAGGCGAGCGTTCCCTCGCCGGCTACACTCTAGGCCGTTGGAAAAACAATGCTCTTCACGGACCCCGTATTCCTGACAAAGTTCTTGCCTTTGGTCCTTCTGGGCTTTTTCGCAACACTGTTCGCCAAAACGCGTTGGCATAGCCAAATTCTGTTGATTGGAGCGAGTCTTGTTTTTTACAGCTGGTTCAAGTCAGAGTATTTAATACTTTTGATTGGGTCGATGGGCGTCAATTACGTCCTTGCGAAACATATTTTAGCACAACCCGGGACACGAAAATCCAAACAGATTTTGGTCATCGGCATCGTAGCCAACCTCTTGCTGCTAGGTGTCTACAAATATCTCGGTTTCCTCACTGTGAATTTCAACGCGCTGTTCGACCTGGGTCTCCCTGATCCAAAGCTACTTCTACCACTCGCAATTTCGTTCTTCACCTTCCAGCAGATTTCCTATCTGTGTGATAGCCACGCTGGAAAGATGGACCCGGCCTCGCACACCCCGCTTGAGTATGCGTTGTTCGTTACATTTTTTCCGCAGCTAATCGCGGGACCGATTGTCCATCACGCCGAGATGATGCCGCAATTTCGAAAAATCATCACGCCAAGCGCGCGCGCTATCATGTTTTGCGAGGGACTTTGTTTGTTTGCCTTAGGCTTATTCAAGAAACTCGCTATCGCGGATTCTATAGCCCCCTATGCCAACCAAGTTTTTACCTCTGTCGATAGCGGTGTAGCGGTTACCAGCATCACAGCCTGGGGCGGTGCCCTCGCCTATACCTTCCAAATCTATTTTGATTTTTCGGGCTATTCCGACATGGCAATTGGTCTTGGGCTTCTTTTCGCAATCCGTCTGCCTTGGAATTTCAACTCACCTTATAAGTCAGAAAACATGTCAGAGTTTTGGCGCCGCTGGCACATGACACTCAGCCGCTGGTTACGCGATTATCTATACATACCTCTTGGCGGTAACCGTCACGGCAAGGTACGCCAGTACATCAACAATTTTGCAACAATGGTCCTAGGCGGACTTTGGCATGGCGCCCACTGGAACTTCCTCATCTGGGGTGCACTGCACGGTTTCTATCTCATCGTGAACCAATTCGTTCGCGCCATTGCCAAAACCTTCGGCGTTCTTGAGATTGTCGAAACAGCCAAAGCCATCCGGATTAGCTCTTGGGCTATCACATTCTTGGCCGCTGTTGTCGCTTGGGTATTCTTCCGCGCAACAACGACATCAGGCGCAATCACAATGACGTTGAGCATGTTCGGGTCAGTAGCAGATGGGGCCATACATATGCCTGCCACGCTTCAGACTATCCTCTCGGGCACACTCGCTGCCATATCCGCATTTCTCTTGCCAAACAC
>CALFWV010000114.1 GCA_937927825.1 uncultured Caulobacterales bacterium
CGGGTTATCACTGCGTCAAATGTATGATGACGTGGTGAATGAGCCAATTCCAAACGAATTTCTAGGTTTGCTTGCAAAAGCTGACAAAAACACGACCAATGCAGACGGTGCAGATAATGAGAGCGCTTAGCATGTCAGAGACACAGCAAGGTTCTGAAGCAACCACAGTTACGAACGCTGAAGAAGAGGTCATTCCTTTTAACGAGGATGATTTCCGAAACGAGCTTACAGCTTTAATTCCTCATCTAAGGGCGTTCTCGCGCTCTCTTTGCGGGAATGCAACATTAGCCGATGACGTTGCTCAGGACGCGCTTCTAAAGGCGTGGAATGCGAGAGAGCGTTTTCGACCCGGGTCCAACTTAAAGGCATGGACATTTACGATTTTACGAAATCAATTCTACTCAATTAAAAGACGGTCGTGGCGCGCGACGTCTTTGGAGCCTGAAGTTGCAGAACAAACAATCGTATCAGCGTCTAACCAAGAGGACGGGGTACGGCTCAACGAATTGCGCTCTGCATTAGACCGCTTGTCCGACGACCAACGAGAAGCCATCATTCTCGTCGGCGCGACAGGCATGTCTTACGAAGAAGCGGCAGAGGTGTGTGAATGCGCAACCGGGACGATTAAAAGCCGGGTAAGCCGAGCCCGCGCCACACTACAGTCTATTATGGATGACGGTGACTTTAACAATAAGACTGATGGCATAGGCGCCTTGCAAGCGATGGATGCAATCCTTGATGAAGCAGACAAACTCATCAAACGCTGATTTTGAACAGTATTTCGGGGACGAAATGGGGGACATCACCGGAAGAAAAACGAGTAATCTGCGGAGGCGCTTTGGCTTAATCTTAGCCATATCGTTATTGCCAATTCTACTGCTGTCTATTTGGCAATCCTATTATGATTTTAAACGCGACACCCAAATGCGAGCGGCAGCACTCGATGCCTCCGCAGCTGAGGCGGTCTCTGACATTGTTGACCTTTTAAAAAATGCAAAATCAATCCTAGGCCTCTCTGCGGACCTCGTCGGTCCAGAAACGTGCGCCGCAGATTTGAAACGCGTCATTCGAGAGTCGCCGGATATTTATAACATGGCCGTATATTGGGGCGGGGCAAGCCCGACATGCGTAGCGAAGGGCTTAAAATCACAAATCCCAATGGAAGCAACTTTAGCAGCCATTACGCCGGAAACTCCGTTTAAGTTCAACGTAATCGACCAAAGTCATGAAACGCCAACCCGTAGACGTATGCTCGTAATCGGATATGGAAATTTCGGGCCGGATAATACGTTGAACAACATCCTGTTCTCGAAGTATAATCTGTCCACTTTAAGTGACTTAAGAAACCGAGAAAATTTGCCTAGGGACGTACAAGTCTCCATTTTTAGCCGTGACGGCCAAATTCTTGTGGGCGACGAGGTCGGAACCGTAAATATGCGGGAAAGCTGGGCGACCCTTCTCGGCGTTGAAGACCGAGTGACCCTAACATTGCCGGATGCGCAACACAAAACAAGGGACGTTGTTCTTCTTCCGACGCGGGCCAGTGAGGTTTTCTTAGCCATTTCAACCCCGCATCCAGGGCTGATTTCTTGGAACAAAGTAAACCCGTTCGCGTCAATCCTGCTCCCTATTTTGGGGTGGATATTCGCTTATATTGCCATTTGGTTGGCGCTCGAAAAACTAATCCTGTCCCGAATTCGAGCAATTGGCAGAGGCGTTCTACGGTTTTCTAAGTCCAACACCGTTCCCCCAGTGCAGCAAAATTCGAAAAGGCCTGACGCCATAAGTGACCTCGAGAAGAGTTTTAGGAAAATGGCTAGCAGAATTGTGGCTCGGGAAAGCGATTTGACCGAAACGCTCGATGAAAAAGACGAAATTCTTCGCGAAGTCCATCACCGGGTGAAAAACAACCTTCAAATCATTATTTCCCTCCTGAATATGGGCAAGCGTCAAGTCAAAGACCCCCTTTATTCGCAGGCTTTGGATGACACGCGCAATCGCGTAACGGCTATCTCACAGGTCCACAAAACGTTGCATGAATCTGATGGGATGATGCGTGTTGATCTCGTCCCTTTTATGACAGAACTTACATCGCGATTGGGTCGGGCTTTAAACTTTGAAAAGCGGAATATTAAGATTGTATCGCACGTCGACGCCAATCCCGTAAGCGCCGACACCGCGACACCTATTTCTTTGTTCATCGTTGAAGCCTTAACGAATGCCGCGAAACACGGGCTGGTCGATGGAGGAACAATTAGCGTCACCCTCATTGAGGCCAATGGCGTTTTAACTCTGACCGCTCAAGATAACGGAATTGGAGCAAAGGCGGCGCGCGAGAGAGAAGCTGTGAGCCCCGAATTATCTACGTGTACGGGAACAGGTGAAAAACTGATGCAAGGGTTCGCTCGACAATTGGGCGGAACATATGAGGCTGAAAGCTCACCTCATGGTTATATTTGCCGATTATCCTTCCCTAGGGAGCGTTAGTTGTCCGCAGTTATAGAGTCGAACAGCGTTCAATGATTCATGAAAGTCACGGTAGTGGTCCGTATCATTAATTTTGGGTAAAAGTGTTCATCGAACTGATTTGGAACAAACCCACCGCTATCCCGTTGTTTAAGAGACGCTGCACCAATAATGGCGCGCGACTATTTAATTCAATGGAGATATTATGACCACCAAGGCACCCAAAACATCGGCAAAAAAGAATATCGTCGCGCTTCATCCGGACGTTCAAACCCAGATTGAGGCCCTGCGTAAAGATATCACTTTGCTTGCCGACGCTGTAAAAATCCAAGCGAAAGAAACCGTGAGCGACAGCACAGCAACAGCTAAGTCCGTTGCGACTGAGAAAGCCGACGTTGCTAAA
>CALFWV010000115.1 GCA_937927825.1 uncultured Caulobacterales bacterium
CGCGATTACACAAAATCTGGTTGAGAAACTGGGTGGCCGCATTCATGTCCAAAGTCGATTGGGTGAGGGCACCACTTTCACCGTGCAAATGCCGGTTCGTGAAGATATGCGCGCGGCCTCGCCTGAAATGATTGTCAACTCGTTCGCGGATACGCCTATCGTTTTCAAGGCGGCCAGCTAGGTCAGAATTCTCCAGCCGCCACGCGTGAATTGCCCCCTGTTGACAGTTTCGCCTAACCCTCGTAAAGGACAGATATTCGCGCAGTTTTAACTCTGCGCTCCGCGCTGTGCAGGATGCAGACGGGGTACCGTGGTCGACGAGTTTCGTTCGCCGCGGCCTTTTGCGTTGTGCCATTATTTAAGGTGACTAAAGCTTGTTTGAAGCATTAGGTGATAAGTTAGGAAATGTTTTCGACGGCCTTACGGGCCGCGGCGCACTATCCGAATCCGACGTTAACAAAGCCATGCGCGAAATCCGCGTGGCGCTTTTGGAAGCTGACGTCGCTTTGCCTGTTGTCAAACAATTCGTCGAAAAGGTCCGCGTTGAGGCGGTTGGCGAAAAAGTCATTAAATCCATCAAACCCGGCCAAATGGTCGTTAAGATTGTCAATGACGCCCTGATTGACATGCTTGGCGGCACGCTGTCTAACGATGATGCAGATAAAGCCGAAGCGGCGAAGGCGAGCGAGTTAAATCTCGCGGCAAAACCGCCGGCGGCCATCCTAATGGCGGGCTTACAAGGGTCCGGTAAAACGACGACGACGGGTAAGCTTGGTCTTTACTTACGGACTGCGCTGAAGAAAAAAGTTCTCTTCGCGTCACTCGATACAAATCGTCCTGCGGCGATGGACCAACTGGGCATGCTGGCGGAACAGGCCGGGACAGGCTTCTTGCCGATTGTTAAAGGCCAGACTGCGCTCGAAATCGCCAAGCGCGCCATGACCGAGGGCGCAAAAGGCGGATACGACATCGTCTTCCTCGACACAGCAGGCCGGACCACGATTAATGCGGAATTGATGGATGAAGTCGAAGCCATTGCCCGCGCGACAAATCCGATTGAAACACTTCTCGTCGCGGACTCGCTGACGGGACAAGACGCTGTTGAAACAGCTCGCCGCTTTCACGAACGGCTCCCGCTCACCGGTCTTGTCCTGACACGGATTGATGGCGACGGGCGCGGCGGCGCAGCGCTGTCTATGCGCGCTGTCACGGGGCTCCCGATTAAATTTCTTGGCACCGGCGAAAAACTCGACGGCTTAGAAGCTTTTGATGCGGAACGTCTTGCAGGGCGAATCTTGGGGCAGGGCGACATTGTCTCCCTCGTTGAAAAAGCCGCGCAGGTTATTGACGAAAAAGAAGCCCAAGCTACCGCTGATAAAATGCGCAAGGGTCAGTTTGACCTCGAAGATCTTGGTAAGCAGCTCGGCCAAATGCAGAAAATGGGCGGGATGGGCGGCTTGATGAAACTCATGCCGGGCATGGGTAAAATGAAAAAGCAACTCGATGCGGCCGGCGGGATGGACGACCATTTGTTGAAACAGCAACAAGCTATCATCTTATCTATGACGCCGGCAGAACGCCGCGATCCGAAACTTCTCAAAGCGTCGCGCAAAAAACGGATTGCGGCAGGCTCCGGCATGTCGGTGCAAGAGGTTAATAAGCTTCTGAAAATGCACCGCCAAATGGCCGACATGATGAAAAAAATGTCCAAGGGCGGCATGGCGGGAATGATGCAAGCCATGCAAGGGATGGGTGGCGGTCAGGGCGGAATGCCGGGTATGCCGAAAATGCCCGGTGGTATGATGCCAAAAGGCGGACTGCCGGATCCATCGAAAATGGACCCTGCTCAACTTGAAGCGCTCAAAAAACAAATGGGCAATATGCCCGGCCTGCCAAAGCTTCCGGGCTTAGGCGGCGCGAAACTGCCCGGATTGGGCGGCGGAGGCCTCCCCGGTCTTGGGGGCGGTAATCCGTTCAAGAAAAAATAACGTCATTCAACTCAACTCTCTCTTTCCCCAACTCAATTCTCTCTTTCTCTAAGTTAAGAACGCCAACCACAAGGAAACTCAATCATGGCTGTTAAACTACGTCTCGCCCGTCACGGTGCCAAAAAACGTCCTTATTACCGCATCGTCGCGGCTGATGTCCGCGCGCCTCGCGATGGCCGCTTCATCGAACAAGTTGGCGCCTATAACCCAATGTTGCCAAAAGATAGCGAAGATCGCGTCAAGCTCGACGTTGAAAAAATCCAAGCTTGGCTCAAAAAAGGCGCGCGTCCAACAGAACGTGTTGCACGTTTCCTTGGCGCAGCTGGCCTTTGGGAATGGAAAGCCGGTAATAACCCTGAAAAAGGGAAGCCGGGCGAGAAAGCGTTAGAGCGTATCGAAGAGCGCAAAGAAAAAGCCGAAGCCCGCGCTGCGGCAGAAGCCGAAGCGAAAGAAGCGGCTGCGGAAGCTAAGAAAGCGGCTGATGCTGCAGCCAAAGAAGCTGCAGAAGAGGCTAAAAATGCGCCAGCAGAGGAAGCGCCTGTAGCAGAAGAAGCCGCAGCTGATGCGGACGATAAGAAGCACACGAAAACGTCTCTCACAAAAATGCTCGAAGTTGATCTCGTCGCTCTGGCAAATGAGATGGGTATTGAGGCCACTGTCGACGATCTGAAAGCCGACACAGTCCAGAAGGTTTTGGACAAACAAGGATAATTTAACCTCTTCCTGGTTTTAGGTTTAAAGCCGCTTGGTGCATGGCGTTTTACGCATTGCGTGAGGCGGCTTTTTTATTTGCAGACCGAATAGAACTTAAGGCGCACTCCCAAACCGCTTTCAAACGAGCGGGTAACCGGATCAGTGCCCGCGAGAAAATGGGAACCATTCTTTGTCGTCCGACGTATTTAGAGTCTTACATCGGAGGAATTCTAAAATGAAAAATGTTTTTAAATGGACCGGAATGGCGATCGTTACATTGGCCGCAATGTCAGCGACAGCCTGCAATACCATTCAAGGTGCTGGAGCCGATATCGAAAGCGCGGGTGAGGCTATTGAAGACGCTGCGAAATAATCGCGCCGCTTGAATGTAATTTGGACCTCGGCCTGGCGGGCCGGGGTTTTTTTATGGGCTAAAAGAGTGACCCTTTTATACCGTCGAGCACAAATTGCGACGCGAGCGTGCAGAGCAAGACGCCAAGCACACGAGTCAATATATCCGTAAAGCTCTTTCCCATGAGCCTCATGAGCGGGCCTGCAATCAAAAATGTGACGAGCGTGATAACGAGGGTCAAAACGAGGGCTGCCAAAATTGCGATTTGTCCACCCTGTGTTCCTGTCTCCTTCATTAGAATGAGCAGCGTTGCCATCGTTCCGGGACCGGCAATCATCGGTATGCCCATCGGGAATACGGAAATATCCTCTGGGTTTTCGACTTCTTCCAATATATCTTCGGCACGGTCCTCTCTAGTCTCTGTACGCCTCTCAAACACCATGTTGAGTCCGATAATAAAGAGCATGATGCCGCCCGAAATGCGCAGCGCATCCAAGCTGATACCGAGCTTGGCAAAAAGCCATTCCCCGACATACGCAAATCCGATTAAAATAAAGGCTGCAATCCCGACGGATTTGAACGCCATCATGCGCTGATGTTTACGGGACGTCCCATTCGTCAGCGTCGCAAAAATTGGCGCACATCCAGGCGGGTCAATAATCACAAAAAGCGTCGTAAAGGCGCTAATAAATAAGGCGGTTTCAAACATGTTTGCCCCATAACCGATAGAAGCTTTGTCGCCCACCTTTAATTACGCTAAGAGAGACCTCTCGCGGAAGCAGCAGGCTCGGTTAGAAAAGGATATTGATTATGAGTGATCGATGGGAGTATAGGATTGTTCAACCGAGCCAAAAGGGCATAACGGGCGATGCCATTCGCGAAAACAGTGAGGTGTTTCTCAATAACTTTGGCCTCCAAGGGTGGGAATGTTACCACGTGAAAACAGATACTTATCCGAGTGTGTTTTATTTGAAGCGAAAACGTTAGGGCGTTTCTATAGGCAAAATTCAAAGCAGTCATAGATAAAATGTGTTGTTTTTACGTGTCCCTATAGCTTACGCAAATATACTTTTAACTTTAGGAAAAACGATATGCGCGCCTCCCTCTTGAAGATTGCTCTCACATCCGCTGCCCTTTCGATGGCGGCTGTTCCGGCTCTTGCTGATGACATCTCATTTGCAACGTCCAATACAGTCGCGGGGGAGCATGTTGTCTTATATTTAGGTGAGGATCTGAATTTGCCGCTCCAGATGAACGGCGAGATAGCTGATGATATTGAGCGCGCCATTGAGGGCTCAGGCTTTACCGGGGCTTTTGGAACCAGCCAAAATTTCTTTGGCTTAGGCGATAAGAAATCTGTCACGGTGATTGGAACCGGCTCGGATACACTCACCCGGCGTCACCTTCATGATTTAGGCGGTCATACCGTCAAAGCCCCGGGGGACGGCAAGCTCTCCGTTATTGTAGAGGACTTAGAAACAGACAGCGAGACCCCGAGCGCGGAGCTGGCTCTGGGGTACCGCTTAGGGAGCTATCGTTTTGACACTTATAAAACCGGTGAGCTGCCCGAAGACAGGGATGTAATTTTTATCAGCGGCGACACCGGCGCGGCAGATGATTTGACGGATACAGATTATGCAGGCCTTGCGGATGCGGTTGATATGGTTCGCGATCTTGGCAATGCGCCGGGCCTTGAGATTTATCCCGAGACGTTTGTCGAGCGCATTCGGAAAGAGGCGCGCGGGATCGCGAATCTGAAACTTACAGTCATGGGCGTCCGTGAAATGGAACGCGCCGGAATGGGGGCCATTTTGGGCGTCGGTAAAGGCTCTGTCCATGATCCGCGTTTGCTCGTGCTGAAATATTCCGGCGCAGGCGCCAATGACGCGCCGCTGGCGCTCGTTGGTAAAGGCATCACCTTTGATACGGGAGGTATCAGCCTGAAGCCAAATAGCGGCCAGTGGTTGATGAAATCTGATTTGTCCGGGGCGGCGGCTGTGGCGGGAACGCTTATCTCAACGGCGAAACGCGGCGCAGATATAAACCTCATTGGGGTTATGCCGCTGGCTGAAAATATGCCGGATGGGAAAGCTATCCGACCGGGCGATGTGCTGACCACATATAACGGCAAGACAATCGAAGTGATGTCGACCGATGCGGAAGGGCGGTTACTTCTAGTCGATGCTGTCCCTTACACGATTGAGGCATATAAACCTGAACTCATCGTCAATATTGCGACTCTAACAGGGTCGGCGGCGCGGGCCATGGGCGATGAATATGGCGCGGTCATTACGCGCGACTTTGAATTGGCGCAAACCATGATGGAGATTGGAGAGCGGTCCGGCGAGGATGTCTGGCCATTGCCTTTACACCCTAACCATTATGACCAAATCAAATCCGACATTGCCGATATAAAATCAACGGCTGGCGCGCCGGGGGCGTCTATTGGCGCAGCTGTCATCGGGACATTTGTCGAAGAAGACCAGCCTTGGGTACATCTCGACATTGCGGGTGTGGATTGGCGCGACAGCGCGACACCAACCGCGCCGAAAGGTCATGCCGGGTGGGGCGTGCGGTTCATGGACCAGCTGGTTCGTGATTATGAAGCGAAATAGGCTGCCTTAGACTGCGGGCTAGATTTTTGGTTGCCTATGATGCTGCCGGCAGGCTTATTGCGCATTGAAGATATCGAAGCCTTCTCGTACCTTTCGTAAAACTTGAATAGTCGTCTTCATATCTTCGCGGGAGATGTTGGGCGCGTTTCTTTTCGAAATCTGGATGCCTTCTATTACGATGGTTTCGCGTAAAGATTCCCCGCGAGAGGTTAGATAAACCAACTGGGCGCGACTGTCTTTCGGATCAGGTTTTCGTCTTAAAAGGTTTCGGTATTCCATCTTCTTAATCACCTGCGAGGCAACGCTTTCCGACATAAAGGCACGTTGGGCAATCTCTCTCTGGGCTTTGCCATCCCCGCTCCATTGCAGACGTAAAATGTAAAATTGCGAAAGGGGGAGGTCGAAACGCTTCAAATATCTCGCAAGCGCTGTCTCATACCCGCGAAAAGCCCCTCTTAAATGATAGGGAAGCGAGTTGTCAGGATTATTGACATGGCTCATGGGTCGTCACATTTCTCTATTCATCAATGTCTCTACGTGTTTCTTTCATAGGCTCTCGTGAGTTGCAAGATAGTGTTGTGCAACATCTATTCATAATAGGTTCATATTCAAAAGCTATAGGAATCAGGACCCGATTGCCAAATCGGAAACCCACATGTCGGACAATTGCGCCCCGTTTCGACATGTCAAAGCCTGGCATCAGTAATGATGTCAGGCTTTGCTTTTTCTCAATTTTGAAAAATTATTTGACCGGATTTTAACGCTCTGCGTTAAGCCGATAGACGGGCCGAAAACTATGTTTTTAACAACGTCTCTACAGCCTCAATCTGAGCATTGAAACTCGCGTCATCCGCGCGGAGTTGGTCAATGCGTTTAACGGCGTGCATCACCGTTGTGTGATCCCGTCCACCAAAGCGGCGGCCAATGTCTGGCAAGCTGCGTTTGGTGAGCTTTTTGCTGAGATACATGGCGACCTGGCGCGGGCGAGCGATAACGCGTGCCCGGCGTTTACTCACCATGTCTGTCGGGGTGACAGAGAAGACCTCGCAGACTGCCTTTTGAATACGGTCAACGGTGAGGCGCTGCCCCATCATATAGCGAGAATCGGAGAGCGTCTCCTGAACGCTTTCCAACGTGATGGAGGTCCCTAAAAATTCACTTTGCGCGACGATTTGGTTAAAGGCGCCTTCAAGGTCACGCGGCGTTGCATTCATGCGCGCGGCCAAATGGTCACGGGCATTTTGCGGAATAGCGAGATCTTGCTGACCCCCGGCGCGGCGGCGCGCAATAAGACGGTCCAGAATACGCAGGCGGAGTTCATAATCAGCTGCCCCAATCTTACAAACCAAACCGGAAGACATGTAACTCTTGAGGCGCTCTGTGGCTTTTTCAATCTTATCAGGGTGACGGTCTGCGGCGATTAGGATTTGCTTTCCACTGTCAACAAGGCTGACGAGAGTATGGAGGAGTTCTTCTTGGCTCCCGGGCTTATCCGCTATGAAATGTGCATCATCAATGACCAGCAAATCTACATCGCGCAATGACGCCTTAAACGCCGCGATACCTTCTCGGCCCTGGCCGCGAACGGAGGCGACGAATGTAGAGACAAAATCTTCTGCGGAGATAAAGCGCATACGCTTGTCCGGGTGATTGTCGCGGACGGCGTTCTCAATGGCATAGAGCAGATGGGTTTTGCCCATACCGTTACTGCCGTGAATAACAATCGGATTATATTGCGGGGCGCGGCCTGCACCGCACTGGCTGGCAACCTGACGGGCAACCGCCATCGCAAGTTCATTTGAGGTACCGACGACAAAATTGTCAAAAGTGAAGCGGTCACGCGGGCTCTCAGATGCGGTATTAACGGCCGCCTGCGGCTGTGCAGTTTCTTGGGGGGCGGCCAGTGAGGCACGTTGCGATGGGTTAGGCTTGACAGAGGTTAGGGTTGCAGGGGTCCGCACGGCGGATGGATTGGCAGCAAAGGCCAAACGCCGCGGTGGGTCGACTTGGTCATGTTTGTCCCAAAGCCGGCGAACCGTATCTGCGAATTGTGTTTCAATCTTAGAGGCAATGAAGCGTGTCGGCGCAGACAGGGTGACAACGCTTTCGTCGGCTTGCGTAATGTGCAGACGTCCCGTCCAAGAGCGGTGGACATTTGGTCCCAAAGCATAGGCCAAATCGGTTTTGACCTGCTTCCATGTATTATGGGCTGATTGTAGGGGCGGTTCACCTGTGTAGAGATCGGGCGCTTTAATATTTGTCATCTTATCCGCTACTCTGCTCACTGCGCGTCTCCAAATCAGACTTGCTGTTTCAAGGCCGCACGAAAGTGCAACCTGAAAAACACAAGTCTTTGAAACCATTAACAAATATATGGATGCGCGGCTCAAATCTGCGGTGTCTTGCGATTTGTTCCGAGCGTTCCCCGAACAGACGTCCCTACCCCCGTAGCTCTGTCTGGACCTCTATAAACCAGTCTAAATTCGGACCGTCAATGTGAGAATTTTTGATTCGGAGCCGATTCTATTCTTGACTCAAAAAGGCCATTGAATCGTAAGTATTTTTCCGCTGAAAAAAATTCACAAAAATTTCGAGTAATTTTCTTGACTCCGATCTTGAGGTGATTCTCTCTTGGGGGAGTCTGAATGACTCTCCTATCCAGCGGTTGTGGCGTTCAATTTATCTTTAGGCTTTGCTCAAAAATCCGTCGCACAGCGGGATGAAAATCACGGAATGGGCCTTTGTTCGAATCGCAGGCATAAAAAAACCGACCCTTGAGGGCCGGTTCCTTCGTAAAGTTTTAGCGATGGGCGCGTCCGCACTTAGCCGATGGCTTTGACACGCTTGTTCAAGCGGGAAATTTTGCGGCTGGCTGTGTTCTTGTGGAAGATGCCCTTAGACACCGCGCGCATCATGGCCGGCTCGGCAGCTTTCAGCGCGGCATTGGCCGCGGTCTTATCGCCGGCTGTGATGGCGTCTTCAACAGCGCGCAAGAAAGTCCGGACGCTTGAGCGGCGAGCTTTGTTGACGGCTGTCTTACGAGCCATTTTACGGACGTTCTTCTTGGCGGAGGACGTGTTTGCCATGTGTTACTCTTTCATCTTCGTTCAATGCACAAAGCCCGCGGCGCTTGCGCGGGCCTGTTAAATTCTTGCAAGCCATATACGGAGCGAGTCGCGGTCCGTCAATAGGGCGTTTGCGCGTCTCCACAGTGGGCCGCGCCGGGCTCTCTAACGGTTTTTAAAATGCGGTTTCCGCTTCTCAATAAAGGCGGCCATCCCTTCCTTCTGATCATGGGTTGTGAACATGCTCTGGAACAGGCGGCGCTCATAGCGGATGCCTTGGGACAGGCTCATCTCGAACCCGGCTTCAATCGTTTCCTTGGTCATCATGGCGATGGGTTGGGATTGGCCGGCAATCTTCGCGGCGGCTTCCTTGGCCGTCTCCATCAGCTTATCCAGCGGGACCACACGCGCCACCAGTCCGGCGCGTTCGGCTTCCTCTGCGTCCATCATGCGGCCTGTCAGGCACAGGTCCATTGTCTTGGCCTTGCCAACAGCGCGGAGCATCCGCTGCGTCCCGCCCATGCCGGGCATGACGCCCAGATTTATCTCAGGCTGACCGAATTTGGCATTATCCGCCGCAATGATGAAATCGCACATCATGGCCACTTCGCAACCGCCGCCCAGCGCGTAACCTGCAACGGCGGCAATAATCGGTTTGCGGAACCGCTCGGTCGCCATGTGGTTCTCTTCAAAGCGGTCGTTCTTATACAGGCCCAAATACTCATCCTCAGCCATATCTTTAATGTCTGCGCCTGCAGCAAAGGCTTTCTCGCTCCCCGTCAGGATCACGCAGCCGACTGTATCATCCGCCTCCAGCTTGGACAGCGCATCGGCCAGCTCCTGCATCATATTCAGGTTCAGGGCGTTGAGCGCTTTCGGGCGGTCCATCTGAAGGATGGCAACCGCGCCGTCGCGCGTCAGTTCAATATCGTCATAGGCCATAGGGGGTGCTCTCTTCAAAATTCTATCGGCCCGCATAGCGTAGGGACGGTGGGAGTTCAATTGGGGTGGTTAGGTCATCAAGGAATGCGAGCATCCGTGAATCGCTCTCTTCAGGCACCTAGAATAACGTTCCTTTGATTCCCATCTCGTTCAACAAGCACGGACAAATTGGAGAGATCTATGGGAACGAAAAGAAGTATGCTTCGAAATTATATCAGGTTGGTTGGATTTAGCGCAATCATATTTGGATTTATCTTCTTTATATCTTCGTTGGCTGTTTCATCGCGTACACTCAGCAATATGGACTATTACGGCTACGAATATCTCGCAGG
>CALFWV010000116.1 GCA_937927825.1 uncultured Caulobacterales bacterium
GTTGACGGCAAGGAAGCCGTGACATTCCTCGTGCGAGTCAAAGAGTGTCTTGAAGATCCGGAGCGTATGCTTCTCGATCTATAAGAATAATTTGGACGGGGATTCGACAGCTGTGACATTTTGACCTATTCTCCCTGAAAAAGGGGAGAAAAATTATGAGTGGCTACATAGCGAAACCAAACGCCTTGTTTTGGATATTGGGAATTGTTTTTTTGCTCTGGAATTTAATGGGCTGCGGAATTTACTTGATGGACGTGATAATGTCCGATGCCGCTTATGCGGATGCCTATGGGGAAAAGATGGCCGCCGCGCGCGACTTTTATCCGGTTTGGGCAACGGCTGCCTATGCAATTGCGGTTTGGGGTGGGTTGGTCGCTGCAATATTATTTCTTCTCAGAAAACGCCTCAGTGTCACGCTTTTCATCCTGTCTCTATTGGCGGCTTTAATTTGCTTTATTCCCAGTTTTTCAAGTGAAATATTGAGGGACGCCGGCGGTCCAACGTTTTGGGTTATGCCGCTTGTTGTGGTGGTGCTGGGGGTGGTCGAAGTTTTGTTCTCCCGAAAGCAGGCCGCTGCCGGACTTTTACGTTAGGGCGCTGTTGACCACTCGCTGACCCGCGCCTATCTCTCTGTCAGATTCTCCATTCCCTGATAGGATATTCCCATGGCAGACCAATATGACGTCATTATTATCGGTGCCGGACCCGGCGGTTATAATTGCGCCATTCGGTGCGGGCAGCTCGGCTTAAAGGTCGCCTGTGTTGAATCGCGGGAGACTTTGGGCGGAACTTGCTTGAATGTCGGCTGCATGCCCTCAAAGGCTCTGCTGCACGCGACAGAATTATACGAGACCGCCCAGAAAGATTTTCCGGCCATGGGGCTGAAAGCCACAGTCGAAGCTGATATTCCCGCAATGATCGAAAGCAAAAATAAGGTCGTGACCGGCCTGACCCAAGGTATCGAATATCTGTTCAAGAAAAACAAAGTCGATCACATTCGCGGCTTCGGCAAAATCAAGTCCAAGACAGAGGTCGAGGTTGAAGGGAAAGTCTATCAGACGAAGAACATTGTTATCGCCACGGGCTCTGATGTCGCGAAATTACCGGGTGTCGAGATTGATGAGAAAACAATCGTCTCCTCAACAGGCGCATTGGAATTGCAAGAGGTTCCGAAGCACCTTCTTGTTATCGGCGGCGGGGTGATTGGCCTCGAGCTTGGCTCTGTCTGGCGTCGGTTAGGGGCAAAGGTCACCGTTGTTGAATATATGCCGACCATCATGGTCAACTCTGACAAGGAAATTCAGAAAGCCGCGCTGCGTATGTTCAAAAAGCAAGGTATGAAGTTTGAGCTTTCCCGCAAAGTTATGGGCGTTGATAAAAGTAAAAAAGGCCTGACTGTCAAAACGGAAGCTGCGGATGGGGGTAAGCCGAAGGACATCGAGGCGGATGTTGTTCTCGTCTGTATTGGCCGGACCGCTTACACGGCAGGCCTCGGCCTCGAAAATGTCGGTATCGAAACGGATAAACGCGGTCGTGTGCAGCACGACCACTGGAAAACATCCGTCGACGGCATTTGGGCTATTGGCGATGTTATCGACGGTCCGATGCTCGCACATAAAGCCGAGGAAGAGGGCGTTGCCGTCGCCGAATCTATCGCGGGTCAATCCGGTCACGTGAATTACGGCGTTATCCCCGATGTGGTTTACACCCATCCGGAAATCGCTTCTGTGGGCCAGACGGAAGAAGAGCTCAAAGAAGCGGGCATTCCCTATAAAAAAGGTAAGTTCCCATTCACGGCCAACTCGCGAGCGCGGGCAAATCACGAAGCTGAGGGTTTTGCAAAAATTCTCGCTCATGCCGAAACGGACGAAATTCTTGGCGCGCATATTCTCGGCCCGCTTGCAGGAGACCTTATTCATGAAGTCGCGGTTGCGATGGAATTCAAAGCCTCCAGCGAAGACCTAGCCCGCACATGCCACGCCCATCCAACGGTATCTGAAGCCGTCCGTCAGGCGGCAATGGACGTGGAAGATTGGGCTATGCAGATGTAGGGAATTCGTTTGCCTAGGTCTTACCTCCGCGTTTGGCGGTGACATCTCGCCGCTGAGGGCGGCCTAACGGAACGCCATAAGGGGTGTTTTATCGTCTATCAGGACGAAACTGCGTCAAAAAACCTGTGAAGTTTCAAATGACCGATCATTCATCTCTTGATTGCAAAAATTTTTAACGCCAAACTTCCCTTTCTTGGGAGGTTGTATCAATGAAGTTTTTAACGCGGAGTGTGGCGGGCGCCGCCCTTTTAATCGCCTTGTGTGCTTGTTCGCCCGAAACGTCTGTTTCGGACATCGAAGAAACTGCGTCCGCGAATGGGATAGTCACTCAATCCGAAACAACGTCTGTTCAGACTGATAAAAGGGTGACCCTTTTGGCGGTGCCTGACTGGTCTGAAATTCGGCCAGTGCCAGACTATCCGAAAGACCGAACGGAGCAGACCCGAAACGGAATCGAGTATTTATTGACAGATGATCAGTATCGTCATGACTCCGGCGGGTATGAATATGTCTCGCGCATGGTTTTCCGTGTTTCAGATCGAAAGGGGCTCGAAACCGCGGCACAAATTAAAACCAGCTTTGATCCCAGCTTATCTGAGCTCGCGTTTAATTTCATAAATATCACGCGTGATGGTAAGACGGTTGATCGATTGCCCCGGGTTGAAATTCGAGAGATTCAGCAGGAAAGCGGGCTGGGTAATGGAATTATTGACGGTGATATTTCAGCGCTCATCAACCTTGAAGACATTCGGGTCGGTGACATTGTAGATTATAGTTATTCGGGACGCGTAAGAACGCCGCTTTATCCGGATATGTTCTTTTCGACATCCTCTTCCAGCTATTCAGTTCCGGTCGCCAGAAGTATAATCTCCTATGATATGCCGCGCGATAGGCGTCTTTATACTGAAACATTTAAAACAAATGTCCGCCCAAAAGTGACGGATAATGAAGACCGGACTATCTATACGTTTGATCTCAAAGACCCTGAACCGCATCGCAGTTTCAAAAACATTCCAGACGGCGTGATAACGCAAGGGTCCTTTCAGGTTTCTACTGCCGACAATTGGTCTCAAATTGCGGATTGGGCCGTTGAAGTTTATGATATTGATCTCTCACTTCCCAAAACGGCAAAGTCTAAAATTAAATCTATCAAAAGAGAGAACAAGTCAGACGGAGATAGAGCCGTCGCGGCTCTGCGATGGGTACAAGATGATGTGCGATATTTAGGGTTTGAGGAGGGCGTGAACGGCCATAAACCGCGCACACCGTCCGTCACGCTCGCCAACGGTTATGGCGATTGTAAAGATAAAAGCTTACTGCTTCAGACCGCATTGTCTGAGATGGGGATTACATCTTATGTGGCCTTAGCCAACACGCAAAGCGGCGATTTATTGGACCAATCTCTTCCGTCTCTCGCGATGTTTAATCATGCGATTGTCATGGTTGAAATTGATGGGCGAAACGTCTTCATGGACCCAACGGGTACATATCAACGCGGGTCATTGGATAGTTTTGGGGAGCCTGACTATGGTTTTGTTCTACCAATTAAAAAGGGGCAGTCGGAGCTTATCGAAATTGATATCCCGTTTGAGGCCTATCCCCTGCAGACAATCATTGAACGTTACACGTTTGAAGACGATGGGCTCATTACTTTAAATGTCGACGCGATTTATAATAAGCAAGATGCAAATTCTATGCGGCGGAAGTTGGCCCAGCAAGGTATCGCGAAGCTCACAGAATCTTACCATGATTATTATGCTGAACGTCACCCCGGGTTAGATGTCTCCGCGAACATAAGTGTTGTTGATGATGAAGAGAACAATCAAATCACTTTTTCAGAAGCCTATATTTTAGACGCTGAGACTGTTGAAGAAGCGAAATATGACGAAAGAATTGAGGTCAAAGCCTACTCAATCAATAGCAAGTTGCCTGACTTTATTGAACCCGGGCGTGATTTCGCGCTGGCCTTAAACAAAGGCGTAAAGCTCCGACACGAAATCCAGATTGTAACTCCCGGCCGAGAATTCCCGGATCAGGAAGATATAACGGAATCAGTTGCCGGCGTTGATTTTAAATTAGATTATCAAACGAACGGCGATATGTTTTCAATAATCTATGATTTATCGATTCAATCTGATCGCGTCAGTTTGACCGAAGCGGCGGATGTCGTCGCGCTCGCTGAGCAAATTGAAAACCTGGCAAGCCGAAGCGTGAATCTCAAAGTCGCCAAGACGCCCTTGTATAAGCGATTAGGCCTAAGCTCACCCATTGAGAAAACGACACTGGGGGAAATCCAAGCCATTGGTTCTCTCATAGGGAAGAAGGAAAATGTGGATGCCCTTGAGCGTGTTCGCAAACTTTCCAACAGCTACACAGAGAGGGATGCTTTGCGGGGGTTGATTCAACAATTGCAAGCTACCGTCCTGATTAATCTCGGCCGTGAAAATGCGGCCTTACCGCTGTTTGATGAGGCTTTCTCTCTTTTCGATCCCCTCGATCAAAGCAGCTATTTCACCTATGCAGGTCTGCAAAATAGCAAGGAAAATTACACCGGGGCCGCCGAAACTTTAAGCCGCTTATTCAAAATCCATCCCGAAGCCTCGAAAGGTCTGCGTATAGAGTGGCTATGGGCGTTGTACCGCAATTTGAAAAAGGCTGAAGCATATGAGTTGGCCGATACATTAATGATTTCACTGGCAAAGGCCCAGCTTGAAAATCTTGACGATATTGACTCGGCTGATCTGGTCTTTGGAACGGCGGTTTTAGCCATGGGCCGCAAGGGCGAGGTTGAGGACGCAAGAACTCTGTATCCGCACCTCCACTTTGCCTCGACATATCGGGACATTTTGATGGACCGGGATATGGAAGCATTATGGAAAGACACGTCAGAAATTGCCGGCGAGGGACTGGCAAAAGCCCGCGAGGCGGAGGTTAAGCACGCTTTAGAAATGACACAGGCGGATGATGCGAGTTATAGAGATTATTCTTCGCTAATATCGGCTTATCTAGGCAATGGGCAGAGCGCGGAGGCGATTGCATTCGCCGAGCCAATTTATGAAAATTGGGACCGCCTGATCGCAGAGGGCGAGGACGGGTTTTGGTTCGCTAATGCATATGCGATGGCCCTCGACCACAGTGGTGATTACCAGCAAAGTAATGTGGTGCTGGATAAGCTTTTGAGCATTGGCGTCGCGCAAGAGGGAGATCTCGTGAGCATGGCTCTCAATCAATTAATTACCCATGTGGGCCGCCGCGATTTCCAGACAGCGCTTGAAAAGGTTGAAACCTATGAAGAAGATGAGGACTTTAGCCTTTCAGATTTTGGCAAGGGATATCTGTATTACGTGAAGGCTTGTTCGCAGTTCCAACTGGGCCAGAAAGATAAGGCTGCGCTTACGTTTGACGAAAAACTCGCGCCGATTGCAGACGAAAATTTGGGAGCAAAAACATTGACTTTGGCCTGTATGGAGCGTGATGATGGGTTAGCTGACACGTTGATTGAACGGCTGGAGAGCCTGGCACATCGCGCCAGCACAATCTCAATTTATGTGGAAGACACAGTGCCGGTGAAGCCGGAGTCGTTCACCAATGAGCAATTGGACAGGGTTCGCCGAGTGGCGAATCGGCCCGATGTCAAAAAAGTTTTTGAAAAATACGGACGGCCTATTTCCGTCACCGGGCCAAGTGAAGTCTGGTCTGAATTTTAGGCGCTCTTAGTAAAGCGTCGCCAGCGCATCGGGTGAGTAATCTTTAAGCTCATCCATGCGGCCTGCCTTGACTTTGGTGACCCATTCCGGATCTTGAAGAAGGGCGCGGCCCACCGCCACCAAATCGAATTCACCTTTGTCGAGCCGTGTATGTAACTCGTCCAGCGAGGCCGCTTCGGAGCCTTTGCCTTGAAACGCACCGATGAAGTCAGAGTTCAGGCCGACTGACCCAACCGTGATGGTCGGCAGCCCGGTCAGCTTCTTGGCCCAACCTGCAAAGTTTAAATCAGAGCCTTCAAATTCGGGCTCCCAAAATCGGCGCTGCGAACAATGCAGCACGTCTACACCCGCATCGGCAAAGACTTGCAGAAATTCAGCGAGTTTTTCCGGCGTATCGGCCAGTTTGGCGGTGTACTCCTGCTGCTTCCATTGGCTAATGCGCAAGATGATGGGCAGCTCACCAACCGCTTTGCGGCAAGCTTTGATAATCTCTGCGGCAAATGTAGCGCGTTCAACCAGACCCCCGCCATATTTATCCTCGCGGGTATTCATGACGTCCCAGAAAAACTCATCAATCAAATACCCATGGGCACCGTGAAGTTCGATGGCATCAAACCCAATGTCTGCAGCATAGCCGGCCGAGGCCGCAAAGCCGTCCACGATATCGGCGACCGCTTCTTCGGAGAGCGGTTCTGCAACTTGCTTGCCCGTGTGGGTAATCCCTGATGGGGAGTCTGATGGCGCATCGGGGAAATGGCCCGCGCCGGGCTTACGCGTGAGGCCTTCATGCCAGAGCTGCGGCGCGATTTTACCGCCTTTGGCTTTGACGTCGGCGACAATTTTTTTCCAGCCGTTCAACGCGTCTTCGCCGTGGAAAAGGGGGTAGTTCGGATTGCTGCCTGCGGCTTCGCGTTTGATGAGCGTCCCTTCGGTGACAATCAACCCCACTTCATGCTCTGCACGGCGCTGGTAATAGGCGGCGACATTATCGCCCGGGACGCCGTTGGGCGAAAATCCGCGTGTCATGGGCGCCATAACAATACGGTTCGGAAGGGTTAGCCCGCGAACCGTGAACGGCGTGAAGAGGGTGTTGGACATGTCAGTCTCCTACTAATTCTAAGGGACTGACATGGGGTATCAGCCGGGCAATCTCAACTGCCAGATAATGAATGGCCCAACAAAGCTTTCATTGCGTCGAGATAAGCAATCCACGCTTTGCGGCCCGCAGGCGTCAAATGAACGAGGGTTTGCGGACGTTTGCCGTTATAGCCTTTCTCCTGACGCACGAATCCGGCGGTCTCAAGTTTGGTCAGATGGGTGGACAAATTACCATTTGTTGCACCCGTCTTTTCAATCAGCTCTGGAAAGCTGGCAGGGTTGACGGCAGAGAGATAGGCCATCACGCCGAGCCGTAATCGCCCGTGAATGACATCATCAATCGCGCCGATATCTATGTCGGGATTATCGCTACTCATTATTTTGCTGCTTTCATTGAGAGCAGGGATGGGATGATAATGGTGAAGATGGACCCAATGGCGGCGATGAGATAAATGATGTTCTGTCCGTAAAAACTCATGGTGATTGCTCCCATTGCGCATCCTGCGAAGGACGCAAAATGTAGCCAGCCATGTCCTGTCATTTTAGCGACGACGCCGTAAGCCAAACCTTGTCCCGCAAACCCAATAATTAAAATTACTGTCCATAGATTATGCGTACCGCCCGCAAGGATTATATTGAGTAAGACTCCAATCGCCAATGACCCTAACGCGGCTGTAAACATTATCCAGACATTACTTTCAACCTGATTGGCCGTTGAATAAGCCCCCGGCTTTTTTCCCACTTTTCGTCCGAGAATGGCACTTCCCAGACCGCCCAAAACGGCGAAACCAATCCAGAGAAAAGCCAAGGATTGTGGCGGCCAATCTAAAATACGGTCGATGATCATATAATGCACAGCAAATACAGTCGTTAGCAACATACCCCACATCAATCCAATGGGGCCGCCAACCAGGGGCATGTCTTCACCCGCTTTTGCGATACGGCTGGCCTCTTCCAGGTCAGCCATCAGTGTTTCAGTTTTTGTCATTTTCGGTCTCCTTTCGACTTCGAATTGAAAACAGGTTTGAAATACAAACTTTATTTTGTCAAGTTTGTAATTCAAACTAAACTCAAAAACAGGGGAATGGATTTGCGATTAAGGCGATGAACGCGCCATACGGATGGTCTGTGCTTCGGTTTATCGACATCAAGCCCGCGGATGCGCGCCTGCGTGAATATCCATCAGGCGCGCCGCGTCGACATCCGTATAGCGCTGCGTTGTCGACAGGCTTTCATGGCCGAGCAATTGCTGAATTGTGCGCAGGTCGCCGCCACCAGCCAAGAGGTGCGTCGCGAAACTATGACGTAGGGCATGGGGAGTGGCCGTTTCCGGCAGGCCCAGCGCGCCGCGTAATCTACGTACTTCGCCTTGAATAATTTCTGCCCGTAAAACACCGCCGCGTGCGCCGCGAAAAATCGGCTCATCCGGCGAAAGCTGATAGGGTGACTGTCGCATATATTCTGCCACGGCCTCGGCAACGGCGGGTAGGATTGGCACTAAGCGGGTTTTATTCCCTTTACCCGTGAGTTGAATTTGCCGGGATAAGGGGACGTCGTGCCCGGTCAGGGCGAGGGCTTCTGAAATGCGCAGCCCGGATCCATAGCATAATGCGAGCACGGCTTGGTTGCGGGCAGCTATCCACGGCTCGCCCGGGCTGTCCAGCGGCGTATTGACTATCTTCAAAGCTTCCGCCGCGCTGACGGCTTTGGGCAGCGGTCGTTTCACGCGCGGCCCACGAATAAGTGGCAGGGCGGCGTTGGCCGCATCCCAACGGCGTTCGATATAGCGGTAAAATGTCCGCACAGCAGAAAGCTGGCGCTGGATGGACGCCGCCGAAAGGGGGCGATTGCCCCGACGCCGTTGTGCCAAATAAGCGCGAAATCCACGCGCTTCGACGGCAACAATATCAGGCAATGTCACCGTTGTTTCGAGATAAGTCGTCAGGAAACCCAAAAATTCGGAAATGTCGCGGGTGTAGGCTTCGCAGGTTTTCTCCGCCAAACGCCGCTCGCCGCGCAAATGTTCAATGAACAGGTGCAGAACCTCGGGGGCAGGAATTTTTTGCAAAGCGGCCATAGGGTGAGTGTCGGAGGTTACGGTTAAAATATGGTTTGCCCAAGCGGGTTCGTTCGCAGCCGTCACTTTCTGTTTCGGACAACTGCCAAGGTAGCAATATAAAGCAGGACGTGCCCGCAGAGTTGTCTTCCCGATGGAATACCAGAGGGAAGCGCTAAGTGTGTTTTACGCGAAGACGGTGTTCGCCGATTGTAAGACGACAAACAGACTCTGCGGCAATGGTTTTTGAAGAAACGGCCAGTCATAAACCCCACAAGTCAGGCCACTTGGACCAGGTGGTAGGCTCTCGTTCCTAAAGTCCCGGCACACTCCAAGTTCTCACACCCGGACGCTCAGACCCATCGTCTCTCAAACCAGCCAATGCAATCCATCTAAGATGAAATGCAAAGCGTTCATGTGTTGTTACCAACAGTTGAACGAGGTGAGCTCCTACCTGTCCCGTGTTTGAAAGAACATCCTCAGCATATCATGGGTTTTGAAAGTGAGGATTTTGTTTTTGCATTTGATGGACGCATATTTTTTGGACCGCCATGAAACCGTAGAAATTCATGAAGAAATATGGGGACGGGGAAATTTTGAGATGAGGATTGGCGGCAGAGTTTCGGGCTTGGAGATTACGACAAAATGTCTATAGGAGGCCTTGGGGGCGTGTAACTGGGAGGTTGTGATGCAATCTAAATTTATTTTTACTGCGCTTGCGGGCGCAACATTCGCATTTGCGGGCTGTAGTGCCGCAGATGAAGCCGTTAGCAAGACAAAAGATGCGGCGGCTGCAACGGCGGACAAAGCTAGCGAAATGGCATCCGATGCCAAAGACGGCGTTAAAGCGGCGGCTGATAAAACAGGTGACGCCATGGGCGATGTGGCTGATAAAGCCGGCGAGATGGTGTCTGATGCGAAAGACGGCGTTAAAGCCGCAGCCGACAAGACAGGCGAGGCCATGAGCGACGCCGCTGATAAAGCCGGCGAGATGGCGTCTGACGCCAAAGACGGCGTGAAAACGGCTGTCGGTGAAACAATGGATAAAACAGGCGCAGCCATTCAAAATGCTGGCGACAAAATGGAAGACGCTGGCGAGACTATGAAAGAAGAAGCCAGCTCCGCCACAGAGTATAGCGAAGACAAGGCAGAAGAAGCCGCCGGGTCTGCCAAGAAATATGGCGACGAGTAAGTTAGGTTTGACCAGATTGCAGGTCATCTTTGGCTAGAGTTTCAGGCGCTGCTCTCGGGCAGCGCCTTTTTGTTTTGGTTCGCGCTCTAATCCAAAACACCCTTCACAATTGGGCCCAAAGGCGAATTGCCCAACACAGTCAACTGTGCCTGCACGGAGGCTTTATTGACAATCTCTTGCGGGCGGGCCTTTGGATGGAGGGCAATGCGCAGCGGCCGCGTGCCTTGCGGTTTCGCGATGGCATCGGCAATCGCGTTCGGAATGTCCATGGGGTCAGACTCGCCGCCGCCCGCTTCGCGTTTACCCATCCCTGCCGTGAAGGCCGGATAGGCGTTGATGACATCCTCGCTCAGGCGGGATTTCAGCGCGGCAGACGGCGCATTTTGATTATACCAAATCCGCGTTGGGTATCCGCCGGGTTGGATGATGGTCACGTCAATACCATGCGGCGCGACCTCATAGGCCATTTGCTCGCTCATCGCTTCCAGCGCAAATTTCGTTGGAGAATATTGTCCAAAGCCCGGGATAATGACACGGCCAAGTTGGGACGTGACGTTGAAGATATATCCGCTCTTATTCGCGCGCATGGAGGGTAAGACCGCCTTCGCCATACGCTGCGCGCCATACACATTCGTATCGAAGATCAGCTGGGTTGCCACCATGTCCTGCGCTTCAATCGGTCCGGCGATGGACATGCCGGCATTATTGATCAGCACGTCCAGCTTTCCGCCAGCGGCTTTCAATGCTGCCTCTACGCCTGCCGTGACTTGGTCATCTTTTGTAATGTCGATTTCCAACACGGTGATGTCCAGTTTGTCCGATTTCGCGAGCGCGTCCAGCTCTGCCGCTTCCGGCCGGGGGAGGTTGCGCATAGTGGCAAAGACCTTCGCACCGAGGCGCGCATAATGCTCCGCGCCCAAACGTCCGAACCCGGAGGAGCACCCTGTAATCAAAATTGACACATCTGACAGATCCACGGAATTTTGCGCCGTCGCCTCCTGTGTCTTCGCGCATGCCGCGACATAGGCGGCAGCCGTGACGGATGCGCCCAGCATAAGGGTACGGCGATTAAGTTTGGGTGAGTCGGACATAGGGTGGCTCCTGAATAATTTGACGAAAGCTAGCAGATAGAATGGGCCATGTCCCGCTGCAGAATCCCGCATATGTCGCAACCTAAAACCTAATCATACGTTGACATATTAACGCCGGAGCCTAGCTTGCGCGCAGATTAAAAGAGGGACAGTTTCAATGTCATCTGAATGGAAAGATAGCCGGCCCATGTCGCCGCATTTACAAATCTGGCGCTGGCACGGCGCAATGATGAGCTCTATCCTGCATCGGGCGAGCGCGATCATCAGCTATGTCGCGCTGTTCATCGTCGCCGTTGGGGTGTTAATCGCCTCATTTACGGGAAAGCTGCCGTTAGAAGGTCTCATTTTTTCGCCGCTTGGCGCGATTGGGCTCTTTATCTTTTTGTTCGCTTTTATCTTCATGGCTTTTGCGCAAGCGCGCCATATTATCTGGAACGAGGGTAATTTGATGGACCCGGCGAAGAATAATACACTGTCATATGGCATGGTTGCGGTGGCCGTTGTTTTGTCGCTGATTTTCACCCTCTTGATTTCGGGAGTGTTCTCATGAGCGCGGGTTCAAAAGGTCACGGCACCAAACATTTTAAAATCCATACTTGGACGGGCTATGGCCTCATTATTGGTCTGCTGGGCGTTATTCCGTCTGTATGGCTCGCGGCGGGAAATGGCGCGCAGGGCATCGTGGATTGGCTCTCCACACCCATCGGCGCGCTCGGATTTCTCGCCTTTTTCACGGCGGCGGTTTGGTATTGCAAGCTGGAGATGGACGAAGTCATCATGGATTACTTCGGCGGAAAGCTGCGCGCATTTGGCCTGTTGAAGAATAAGGTCGTCGGCTTCATCTTATGGGCGGCTGTGGCGTTTGCCGTCATTAAACTCGCATTTCTAGGATAGTATTCATGACTGCCAAAAAAACGGAATGGATTGATCATACTTACGATGTTGTTGTTGTTGGTGCGGGGGGCTCCGGCCTTCGCGCGACGCTCGGCGCGGCGCAATCCGGCCTAAAGACGGCCTGCGTCACCAAAGTCTTCCCAACGCGTAGCCACACGGTTGCGGCGCAGGGCGGTATTGCAGCATCCCTCGGCAATATGGGGCCGGATGATTGGCGCTGGCACATGTATGACACCGTCAAAGGTTCCGACTGGCTCGGCGACCAAGACTCCATCGAATATCTCTGCCGCGAAGCGCCCAAGGCGGTTTACGAGCTGGAACATTGGGGGATGCCATTCTCCCGCAATGAAGACGGCAAAATTTATCAGCGCCCCTTCGGCGGTCACACAACGGAAATGGGCGAAGGTCCACCCGTGCAGCGGACCTGCGCGGCGGCAGACCGGACGGGTCACGCCATGCTCCACACGCTTTACGGCCAAGCGCTTCGCAATAAGGCTGAGTTCTTTATCGAATATTTCGCGCTCGACCTCATCATGGAAGACGGCGTTTGCCGCGGCATGACGGCGTGGAAATTGGACGACGGCACATTGCACCGTTTCCGCGCGCAGACCGTTATCCTCGCGACGGGCGGCTGTGGCCGCGTGTTCTTCTCCGCGACCTCCGCGCATACGTGTACGGGCGATGGCAATGCGATGGTCCTGCGCGCAGGCCTGCCGCTGCAAGATATGGAATTTATTCAGTTCCATCCCACCGGTATTTATGGTGCGGGTTGCCTGATTACCGAAGGCGCACGCGGTGAAGGTGGTTATCTCACCAACTCCGAAGGTGAGCGTTTCATGGAGCGCTATGCGCCGAGCGTGAAAGATCTCGCCCCGCGCGATATGGTTAGCCGCGCTATGGTAATGGAAATTCGTGAAGGCCGGGGCGTGGGCAAAGATAAAGACCATATCTTCCTGCATCTCGACCATCTGGATCCGAAAGTGCTGGCTGCGCGTCTGCCGGGTATTTCAGAAACAGCGAAAATTTTCTCAGGCGTAGATGTCACGAAGGAGCCCATTCCTGTTCTGCCGACTTGCCACTATAATATGGGCGGTATCCAAACTAATTATCACGGCGAAGTCCTGACGAAAAAAGGCAAAGACCCTGACGCAGTTGTACCCGGCCTTATGGCTGTCGGCGAAGCGGCTTGTGTGTCGGTCCAC
>CALFWV010000117.1 GCA_937927825.1 uncultured Caulobacterales bacterium
GGGTTCACAAAACCCGGCGTTGACAATTGAAAAATCCTCGCCCGCCACCTCTATCTCCTTGGCAGGCGAAACCGTGCGCTATGATTACTTAGTGACGAATGCGGGTAATGTCGTGCTCACCTCTGATATTACGGTTACAGATGATAAGATTGCCGATGTAATTTGTCCGGCAGCACCCGAGGGTGGGTTATTGCCTGGCGCGTCGCTGACCTGTTCAGCGGAATATATCGTCTTACAAGCGGATCTAAATGCGGGTGCCGTTACAAATATTGCGACGGCGAGTGCTGACCTAAACGGCCAGCCTGTGACCTCTGCCCCTGACACAGTTACGCTTGCGGCTGACATTACCCGCGCCCTGAGCATGGTGAAGACAGCGACGACCGAGAGTTTTGCGGTGCCGGGCGATGTGGTGAGCTATACTTACGTTGTGACCAATACAGGTAATGAGACTCTCACAGCGCCCATTACGGTTGCGGATGATAAAATTGCCGTGGTGTCTTGTCCGGCGCTTCCTGCGGGCGGTATTGCACCGGGCGGCAGCTTGACGTGTACCGCCGACTATACGGCGACACAGGCGGATGTGGACGAGGGGTCTGTCACCAACCTTGCGACAGCAAGCACAACGATTGACGGCGAAAGCGTTACGTCCCCGGAAGTCTCCGAGACGGTTGAAGCAAATGCAGAGCCACGTTTGGATGTTGTTAAAACAACCGTCGCCAGCCGCCAGCTTTTTGGTCCAATATTCGAAGTCGAATATGCGCTGAGTCTTGAGAACAGCGGTAATGTGACATTGACCAATGTCCAATTGGACGATGATTTGGCAGAGGCCTTTGCGCCAGCAACCGTCGTCGGGACGCCAGTTGTCGAATCTTCGGACTTCGCCGTGAATGCAGATTATGACGGTGTGACCCTCATTGACTTGCTCACCGGAACTGACAGCTTGGCCGTGGGTGCCGATGGACGCCTGACCCTCGTTGCGCGCCTCGACATTACCAATGGTGGTCCGGCACAGGGTAACTCCGCCTATGGTCAATCCGACCAATTGCAGACCCGCATTCCGTCGAATGACCCGAATGTTACGCCGGGCACGCCTGGTGATGTGAACCCGGCGCCATTGTCACTTATCGACACAGATGGCGACGGCGTTCCGGATAATTTGGAGAGCGCGCAAACGGACCGTGATGGTGACGGAATCCCTGATTCGGAAGATTACGACCCAACCGGATATTTCTATTGCGAAGAAAACGGCGCAATTTTACCGGGTGGTAGCATCAGTGTCACCGGACCGGCTGGAACAAATAACGCGGTTGGCCTCTCTAATAATATTAATATTGTTCAGGACGGATCTAATGGCTTCTTCCAGTTCTATGTGACGGAGCCGGGGCTCTACACTCTAACACCGACTTATCCGGATAGCGGCGAGCCGTCTCTGGGGCGTCTACCGTCTCCAGATCCTTTGGATGTGTCCACGCGGACAGATAACCCGGCTATTTTGGGTTCATCTGAGGTTGCAAACACAGGGCTCATCGCTGATTTTAGTGCAGATGCGAACGCTCCGTTTTACTTTGCCTTTGATATAGAAGCGGGTGATCCATCAATCTTAATGAACAATATCCCAATGCGTTCATGCGGTGTGCCAAGTCTCGACTTGACGAAAACCGCGTCAAATGGCCCGGAACGTTTGGATGACGGACGCCAACTTGTAACCTATGACTTCACGGCAACGAACACGGGCGAAACGCTTCTCGAGGACCTGCGTATTTCTGATGATCTCGCCTCGGTCTTTGGCGCCGGCCGAGTCGAAGTTCGCAGTTTGACAATCACGGATAGTCCGACCGGTTTCGCCGGGATTGTTAACCCCGCTTTTGACGGCGAGACCGATGTGCAGTTCCTCACGGGAGCTGGAGATTTAAATGCGGGCGAAAGCTTACAAATGAATTTGACGGCAGCGGTAAACCCGGAAGCGGAAGGTGAGTACATCAATACCGCGACCGCTTCGGCCACAGGTCCCCTTGCGACAGGCGAAATTACGGGGAGTGGCGACGCGACGATGACTCTCTTACCATTCTCTGATGCCAGCTTCCTGCGTGTTACCAAAACTGCGAGCCCGCGGACGGTCCAGATTGGGGATCCGGTTCTCTACACAATCTCTGTCACCAATGAGAGCGCCTCCACCTTGAGCGGCGTCGACATTGTCGACCGTTTGCCAGAAGGCTTTGCCTATGTCCCGGACTCCAGCAGTGTGTCTGACGGTGCAGAGTTCGTCGGTATTGAGCCAACTGTTCGGGGCCGCGGTGTCTTGAGCTGGTCTCTCGGCGGCGGACAGCCTGCACCTCTGGATGCTTTGCTTCCAAATGAGACTGTCTCTGTGACCTTGCGTTTGTTGGCCGGTCCGAATGTCACATTCGGCGCGCATGAGAACCAAGCCTTCGCTGAGAATACTGCGGACGGATCGCGCTCCGATATTGCGACGGCTACCGTGGATTACATTCCGGAACCAAGTTTCGATTGTACCCCTGTGATTGGCCGTGTTTACGATGATGTGAACGTTAACGGGTATCCGGACGATGGCGAGCCGGGTCTACCGGGCGTGCGTCTGGTCACCGTGAACGGCGACATTATCACGACTGATGAATATGGCCGCTATCACATACCATGTGCCGCGATTGCGGATGCAGAAAATGGATCTAATTTCCTCTTGAAGGCTGACACGCGTACTTTGCCGCTCGGATATGCACCGACGACTGAGAACCCGCGGGTTGTCCGCGTCACGCGGGGTAAATTCGTCAAGATGAACTTTGGTGCAGGCTTCCGGACGAAGTTACGCGTCGACTTCCAGATAGACGACTTTAATGCTGATGGAACGGGTATCGCTGCGGCGAAAGTCGCGGAGCTCGCGAGCTTCTTGGCCCAGAACCAGACGGCTGAACGGGCTGTCTTGGTCTATCATGCTGATAAAGAGATGAGTGTTGACGCAGCGCAAGCGCGTTTACAAACGGCGCTTGAAGCTGTGCGCGATTTAGGTCCTAATTCGTTGAAAGATATCGCGCTCGAAGCTCTCTGGACGGGGTCAGAATGTGACGTCTGTGGTGACCTAACGGATCGCCGCGAGCGCTTGATTGAAGAATATGGCTCTGTCGGCGGTGTCGCGGGCGAGGTGTTCGGACCGACAATCTCCGGTGAAGCAATCAAGGATAATGCGCGCCGTGACGGAACGGATAGACAAGTCTTCGGCGTAAACGCCGATGGCGACGTCCGGCCAATCTCTCGGGATGAAATTCCGAACCGTTCAGAAGCTCGTCGTTGGAACCGCAATGCGGGTCTGCGGGATACCCATGGGGATGAAGATGGCGATAAGCTGTCGGGTGACCCGCGTCACAACCGGGCCTCTGTTCTTGGCCGCCGTGACCATGTCGGCGAAAGAGATCGCAGTCCCGCTCCGGGTCGCTTACAGCGCTGGCTCGGCTGGGGGAATTCGACTTCCGCCTATGTCGATGCCATGGAAATCGAGACAACCGTCGATAGTCTGGACCCTGTAAAACGTTTGAACGCACAAATGGATATTGTGTCCTATAACGGCCAACGCGTGCTGAAGGCGGCGAGCTATTCTAATTATGTTGCCTTTGCGAATGCTTTGGAAATCCGGGTTTTTGATGCCAAACGCTCGGCCCGCGGCGAACCGCTTATGGTTATTCCCGTCCGCGGCAATGTGGCGACGGCCGTGCTGCCGCAAGGTTTGCCTGATGAGCTGCAATATGTCTTGCGGGCGACAGCAACCGATGGGGCTTTTGATCAGACAGCGCCGAAAGGTCTTCGTGTCGGTGATCCTGATTTTGATCTGACGCCATCCGAGTGGCTGGAAAGCGCGTCGGGCACCTATGGGCAGAACACGTTAGAGACCTCTAACGTGCGGGTCCGAGGTGGATCAGTACGGGTCTATGGCCGCAATGTGCCGGGTGATGCCGCCGTTGTTATGGGCGAGACCGTGCGTATTGACCCGGATGGCCGATTTGTTGCTGAACAGCTTTTACCTGCCGGACCACAGTCTGTCACCGTTGAAGCGGGACTTCAGAAACTTGTTCGCTCCGTCGATGTAAAAGCAAAGGACACCTTCTATGTGGCGCAAATTGAAGCCACTATTGGGGAGCGGATTGGATCTGATGACCTCTTTAATGAAGGCCGCGTGGCGTTTTATGTTCGCTCCCGTCTGAATGACCGCTGGACTGTGACGGCTACGGCTGACACGGGTGAAGCCGGTTTGGGCGACCTTATCTCCAATCTGGATGATAAAGACTTGAACCAACTGCTTCGCCGCTTGGACCCGGACCGTTATTACCCGACTTACGGCGATAATTCTGTCATCGAACAGGACGCTCCGACGTCAGGCCGCATTTATGCGCGTATCGAACGCGATGATGATTATGCGCTCTGGGGTAATTATCAGACGAATTTCAATGATACGGAATTCGCTCGGGTTAACCGCACGCTCTATGGTGCCAAGCTGCATTGGGATGAGAATGCGTTCACGACACTGGGTGATGCCAGAACAGAACTCACAGCTTTTGTCGCAGAGGGCGGATCCCGCCAAGCGCGTGATGAGCTGCGCGGTACGGGCGGTTCGGTGTATTACTTACGCCACGGCGATATTTCTATTGGTAGCGAACAGCTCCGTATCGAGACCCGGGATTCTGTTTCCGGCCTCGTCCTCGAAAGCCGCCGCCTGCAATATGGATCGGATTACGATCTCGACTTTATCCAAGGCCGTGTCATCCTAACGCGTCCATTGGGTAGCACGGGTGATGACGGACGTCTGTTCCGTGACGGTAGCCAGTCAGGCAATGCCCAGGTGCTGGTCGCAGATTACGAGTTTACGCCTGTCTTTGGCGCGAATGATAATGGTGCCGTCTTTGGCGGCCGAGCCAAGCGCTGGTTTGGTGACCATGTTAAGCTCGGAGCGACCTATAATCACTCTGATGATGGCGGCGTGGAATCTGACCTCTATGAGATGGACCTGACCCTGCAATTTGCAGCCGGGACTTACATCAAAGGCGAAGTTGCGCGCAGCGAGGGTATCGGGGTTGAAACCTTCTCCTCATTGGATGGCGGCTTTACATATAATGCTGCGGACCGCGGTGGATTGACGAATGTGGATGACGTCGCAGCTATGGCCTATGCGGTAGAAGCTGCAATTAATTTCGCTGACGTGTCAAGCATGGACGGGAATGCCTATGCGTATTGGCGTAAGCGTCAGGCCGGATTCGCAGGCTATGCCGAGGCAACAAACCAATCCGTTGAGCAATTCGGCGGTGGGTTAGAATTGGCATTGGCCAGAGGTCTCGATATCGGTGTCCGTGCGGATATTTCTGACAGCGAATTGATTGGCACAAACAGCTTTGCTGAAGCGCGCCTAGACTATGCCCTTAGTCGAAGCACCACCGTGAGTGCAGGTGTGTCATATAATGACGACGCACGCGGCAATGCGGGAACTTCATTTGGCCTGCGTGGTGAAGCGAAGGTCGGCAATGACGGCAAGATTTACGGCTTCGGTCAGGTCGGCATTACAGGTGACAATACGCGAACAACAGATCGTATCGGTGTCGGCGCAGAAGTGCGCTTGTCCAAGACACTTCTTGGCGGCGGCGAAGTTTCCACCGGTGAAGATGGTCTGGGTCTGCGGGCATCCTTGCGCCGGGAAGAGGAAGATGGCGATGAGTATTACCTTGCCTATGATCTTCCGCTCCGGGCGCAACCGACCGGCAACTTCGGCACGTTGAATGTTGGGGCGCGTAAGCGTTACACTGACGCGCTCTCCGTCTTTGGCGAGGAACGTATGCAGTTCAATGACCGCGGTCTAAACGGTATCACGCACGCCTATGGTATTGATTGGAACCCAGGCAAATGGAACCTCGGATTCTCTGGTGAAGTTGGCCGGATCGATAATCTGGACCGCGAGGCTATCGCGCTCTCGACCGGATTTGCCAATGAACGTTTCAAGGCTGGATTTGCGGCAGAATATCGCCAAGATGAGAACATCGATACCGAAGATAAGCGCAATACCTGGTTGTTGCGCTGGACATCCCAGTACCAGGCCAGTGAAGAGCTTCGGTTGCAAGGTAAGTTCAACCGTGCATTTTCTAAGCAAACTGAAAATGGTGACTTTGGGCCCCTAGACTTTAACGAAGCCGAATTCACCGAAGGCTCAATTGCGGCGGCTTACCGCCCAATCTGGGACGACCGTTTTAACTTGCTGGCGAAATATACCTACCTTGAAGACTTGTCTCCAACGAGCCAGCGTTTTGGCGGAGAGACATTGAACTATCGTCAGAAGTCCGAAATTATCTCGGTTGATACGGCCTTTGACGTCACGCCGAAATGGACGTTAGGCGGGAAATACGCGCATCGTTCAGGTTCGGTTACGTCGAACCGCGAGAGCTTGGACTTTACGAAGTCGAACGCCGACCTCGGTGTTCTGCGTCTCGACTATCACATGAGCCATCGTTGGGACGCGCATTTGGAAGGCCGTTATCTCGATATTGGTGACGGTGTTATCACCCGTCTCGGGGGTCAGGCCGGTGTTTATCGCCATATGAACGATAATGCGAAGCTGGGTGTTGGTGTGACATGGGGCGGAATCGAGGAGGAATATCTTGGCGCACTCGACAATGCAGACGATATTGGCTGGTATCTAAACCTTGTCGGTAAATTCTAAAAACTGGAAAGCCCTCGACAGTGTCGGGGGCTTTTTTTTTGGGCGCCTTATGATTGGAAGTAACCGTTATAAAACTGTCATAAAACTAATATCTATTTGTCACTTTTCTTTGTCATTGGCCTGCAAACGGGCTCGACTGTGGAATCGCTATGGCCAGCCCTCATCGTCAAATAAAGAGGTGAGTGATGACGAATACAAAAAAGGCTCTCGTGGGCGTTTCTACAATAGTATTGTCCTTGGTCGGCGCTGATTTTGCCTTTGCCCAAGATGCCACGATCAAGGTGGGTGGGCGCCTGATGCTCGACTATACAATCGCAGACTTTGACGAGCCTAGCTCCACCATTAATAACAGCCGAGTCAGACGCGCACGTCTTTTTGCAAGCGGAAACTACGGGGACAGCATAAAATACAAGGTTGAATTCAATAAATCGACAGGTTCTTCAGTCGAATTGACAGATGCCTATATCCAATTTGTGCCACAGAACAGCAAGTTCAAAGTTAAAGTGGGCCAGTTCAAAACTCACAACTCGATGGAAGAAGAAACGTCATCCCGCTTCACGACAACATTAGAACGTGGAGCCTATACGGATGCATTTGGTTTGGATCGCCGAATTGGTGTGTCTGTGAATACCTCCGGCGACAATTACGGGTTTGATTTAGGCGTTTTCGGTACAAATGTTGAATTACAAAGCGGTATGGAAGAGGGCTATGCGCTGGCCGGGCGGGGATATTACAACCCCGTCAAATCCGACGACACGGTCGCACATTTGGGGGCATCCTGGCGCTATAGAAATCAAGGCGATACGGAATCAGACATTCGCTATCGCCAACGGCCTTACACGAATGTCGCCGCTGACCGGATTATCAACACGGGTCGATTTGCCGAAAGTGATAATTTTTATGCCGGTGAGGCGCTTTATATTAAAGACAACTTTTGGGCTGCCAGTGAATACTCCTTCCTGCAGGCAAATGGGTCAGACGGTAATGAAGACGCAGATTTTTCGGGCGGGTATGCGGAGATCGGCGTCGTAATCGGTGGACGGCAGACCTATAAAGGTGGCCGTCTCAACCGACCCCAAGTTGATAATCCGGTGGGTGAGGGCGGTATGGGCGCTTTATCGCTGGTCGCACGTTACGACACTTTGGATCTCGAAGACGGTCCTTATGTCGGTCAACTTGACACATTCGTTTTGGGAGCAGACTGGTGGGCGACTAAACAGGCGAGATTAGGACTAAATTTCTTTAACGTCGAAGCGGAAGACGGGACAGCCGAAAGCGGTTCAGGTGTTCTCGGACGCCTCTCAATCGACTTTTAAGCAAAATTCTAAGGAAGAAAAAATGATGAAAAAATTACTTTTATGCGGCGTTGTAGCAGTTGGTTTGGCGGCTTGTGGCGGCGGAGATAGTTCAACAACTGACGCGCCGTCGGCAGGTGAAAAAGCCGCCGTAACGAGCGGTCGTGACCAAATTAAAATTGTCGGCTCCTCGACAGTCTATCCGTTTTCAACAACGGTTGCGGAGAATTTTGGGCGCAGCACATCCTTCAAAACACCGATTGTCGAAAGCACGGGCTCCGGTGGCGGGTTGAAGCTGTTTTGTTCAGGCGTCGGTGCAAACCATCCGGATATGACGAATGCGTCCCGCCGCATCAAAGCCTCTGAGATTAAACGCTGCGCGGACAACGGCATTAATGATATTATCGAAGTTAAGGTCGGTTATGACGGGATTGTCCTGGCAAATTCGCGCAAGTCAGATCAGTTCAACATCACATTGCGGGAGCTCTATTTGGCGCTCGCTAAAGACATTCCGAATGGAAATGGCGGTACGAAACCCAATGACCATCAACGTTGGAATGAAATCAATCCAGCTTTACCTGATACTAAAATCGAAATTCTTGGACCGCCTCCAACATCTGGAACGCGTGATGCTTTTGTGGAGCTTGCGATGGAAGGCGGTTGTCAAACCTTCGATTGGATTGCGGCGATGGAAAAGACAGATAAAGACACATATAAAGCCATTTGTCATAGCTTCCGCGAAGATGATAATTTCATCGAGGCGGGAGAGAATGACAATTTGATTGTTCAAAAACTGAACGCTAACCCGAATGCGCTTGGTATTTTTGGTTTTGGTTTTCTGGACCAAAACGCCGATTCCGTGCAGGGAACAGTTATCAACGACGTTGTCCCCACATTTGAGAACATTTCGGATGGTTCTTATCCGGTTTCTCGTTCATTGTTTTTCTACGTTAAGAAGGACAACATTGGTGTGGTTCCGGGAATTGAAGAATTCTTGAATGAATTCACGAGCGAGCGTGCCAGTGGACAAGATGGTTATTTAGCTGAAAAAGGTTTGATTCCAATGAAACCAGAAGAACATGCAGCTCGCAAGGCAAGTGTCTTGGCGCTTGAGACAGTCAGCCTCGATTAGTGTCTCAATCCAGAGATTTAACGCTGCGGCGGGCGAATCGCCGTAGCCAATTGAGAGAGTATGCCATTCAGGGTCTCCTGATAGCTTGCTCTTTCGTTGCTATTTTTACCACGATTGGGATTGTTGCTTCTCTCGCATTTGAGGCGATCCGGTTTTTTGGTAAAATTCCGATAACCGAATTTCTGTTCAGCCTCGAATGGAGCCCGCAAACGGCAATCCGCGCAGACCAAGTTGGCGCTAGCGGTAAGTTTGGTGTTTTACCATTGCTGTCAGGGACGCTGCTCATCAGTTTTATCGCCATGTCAGTGGCGACGCCCCTTGGTCTGTTATCGGCCGTATATCTTGCAGAATTTGCTAAACCCAAAACCCGCAACATGATTAAACCCTTGCTGGAACTTCTGGCGGGTATCCCGACTGTTGTTTACGGATTTTTTGCGGCACTCGTTGTGGCGCCGATTATTCGGGGAATGGGGGCCGGAGCCGGCTTTGAGATTTCCTCAGAGAGCGCGCTGGCTGCCGGCTCCGTTATGGGCATTATGCTTGTCCCTTTCATCTCATCATTGTCTGACGATGTTATCAACGCGGTTCCCCAGGCTTTACGTGACGCATCTTATGGAATGGGCGCGACACACACCGAGACCGTGACGAAAGTGGTCCTGCCCGCCGCGACACCGGGTATCATCGGCAGTCTTTTATTGGCGGTTTCCCGCGCCATCGGTGAGACAATGATTGTGGTGATGGCGGCCGGGCTGGCGGCGAATTTGACAGCGAACCCATTCGAAGCGGTGACCACCATGACCGTGCAAATTGTGACTTTGCTGACAGGAGACCAAGAATTTGACAGTGCGAAGACCCTTGCGGCCTTTGCGATTGCGCTCTTCTTGTTAGTCTTGACGTTGGGCTTGAATATTGTCGCGCTGCGCACTGTTGACAAATATAAGAAAAAATATGCCTGATTATTTGTTGTCAACATCGCCGGCCATGGCCAAGCGTCATGCGCGCCATACCCGTTTTCAGTGGTATGGCCGTATCGCGATTGCGATTTCTATTTCCTTTATGTTGCTCATGTTCACCGCGATTTTCTTTCGCGGTATCGGCGCCTTTCAGAAAACGATGATTGCGGTGGACGTACAGTTCACAGAGAGCCAGATTGATCCGTCTGGTACGCGAGATGAAAATTCCCTTAAGCAAGCCAATTATAAACCCATTCTGCTGCAGGGTTTGCAGCAAGTAATCCCGGGAGCCACAGAGCGGCGGGATAGAAATAACCTCTATAAACTTTTGAGTAATGGCGCCACATTCGATCTCGGCGAACGCGTTGCGCGGAAGCCTGAGCTCATTGGTACGTCCCAACGCGTCTGGGTGGCGGCCTCCTCCGAGGTTGACCTTTATGTCAAAGGCAAGATTGACCCTGACGTCCCAGAAGACTTACGCCGACTTAAAGATCGGGACATCGCTTGGATTGAAACCTTGCGAGCCTCCGGGCAGGTAAAGAAACAGTTCAATAAAACGTTTTTTACAAGCGGAGACTCTCGGGCGCCTGAGATGGCGGGTATATTGAGCGCGGCTCTTGGGTCATTTTTCAGTCTGTTGATTTGCTTTTTGATTGCTTTTCCACTCGGTATTCTGACGGCTGTTTATCTGGAAGAATATGCCAGAAAAAGCCGCCTTACCGATTTGATCGAGGTCAATATTAATAATCTCGCAGCGGTGCCGTCCATTGTCTTTGGTTTGTTGGGATTGGCTATTTTCTTGAACTTCTTCAACCTGCCGCGCTCTACGCCGCTTGTTGGCGGGATGGTATTGGCGCTCATGACGCTGCCAACAATTATCATCGCGTCCCGCTCAATTTTGCGCTCCATACCGCAGGCCACACGCGATGCCGCGCTCGGCCTTGGCGCCAGTAAGACACAAACGACCTTCCATCATGTCGTGCCGCTTGCAATGCCGGGGATGCTAACGGGTACGATCTTGGGTATGGCTCGCGCGCTTGGCGAGACTGCGCCGCTGTTGATGATTGGTATGGTGGCATTTATCGTTGATGTGCCAAAGGGCGTGACGGATGTGGCCACTGCGCTGCCCGTGCAAATTTTCCTTTGGGCAGATAGTCCGGAAAAGGGTTTTGTTGAATTGACGTCGGCGGCCATCATGGTCTTGCTCGTCTTTTTGATTTTGATGAATGTTTTCGCCGTTTACTTGCGGAAGAAGCTGGAACGACGTTGGTAATGGACACGACAATGAACACAGACGCCCTAAGCGCTGAGACTGGCGCAAAGCCTATTATGACGGCCCGCAACGTTGATGTTTTCTATGGAAAAAAACAAGCCATTGATAATGTCAGCCTCGATATTCCGGAAAACCAAATCACGGCGTTGATTGGCCCATCAGGGTGTGGGAAGTCTACATTCCTACGCTGTTTCAACCGCATGAATGACACGATCCAGATTTGTCGCGTCAAAGGTGATATCAAATTTGCTGGACAAGATATTTATGACCCCAAGGTCGATGTTGTGGCGCTTCGGTCCCGCATCGGGATGGTATTCCAGAAGGCGAATCCATTCCCAAAGTCAATTTTTGAAAATGTTGCTTATGGTCCCAAAATTCATAGCTTGGCGGAGTCTAAAGACCATTTGGAAGATATTGTCATCACCTCCCTGAAGCGGGCGGGTTTATATGATGAGGTTTCTGATCGTTTGGACGAGCCGGGGACAAGCCTGTCGGGCGGTCAGCAACAGCGTCTGTGTATTGCGCGTGCTATTGCCGTTGATCCGCAAATCATCTTGATGGACGAACCGTGTTCAGCCCTGGATCCGATTGCGACAGCCATCATTGAAGAGCTGATGGACTCCATGAAAGAGAAATATACGATTGTCATCGTTACTCATTCTATGCAGCAGGCCGCCCGTGTGTCTCAACAGACCGCTTTCTTTCATCTGGGAGAATTGGTTGAGAGCGGTGATACACAAGCAATTTTCACAAATCCCGAAAAAGAGCGGACCCAGAACTATATTTCCGGTCGGATTGGCTAGTTATGAGCGAAGAACACATTGTTTCCTCTTTCGATGAAGACATGTCCCGTTTGCGAGACTTGTTTCTGGAGATGGGCCGCAGCGTATCAGCTCAGCTGCAGGCTGCGACGCGGGCGCTTCGTAAAGAGGATCGAAGTTTGGCCAAGCAAGTAATCGCTGGAGATAAACAGCTCAATAAACTTGAAGCGGACCTGAATGATCTTTCGATCAAAATTTTGGCGCTTCGTCAGCCTTTTGCAGGTGACTTGCGTAAAGTCGTGGCAACGCTGAAAGGGGCCGGGCATTTTGAACGCATGGGTGATCTCGCGCGAAATATAGCGCAACGGACGAATACGATTACAAAAGCTGAGGCTGAAACCGGGTCCATCGACACCTTGATCCGCATGAGCGAAACTGTTCAAGTCATGACGAATTCTATTTTAACGGCCTATGAGCGGTCCGACATCGAGATAGCCGAAGAGGTGAGGGCGCAAGATGAAACCGTAGATCGGCTCCACAACTCACTTTTTCGAGAAATGTTGACCTATATGATGGAGGACCCCCGCAATATTTCAGGCTGCATGCACGTTATGTTCATGGCGAAGAATATTGAGCGGATGGGTGACAATGTCGCCGATATTGCGAAAGAACTCATCTATATGGTGAGCGGCGAATGGCCCGAAGGCGGCCGTGTCAAGAAAGATAAAACCAGCCGGATGATTGCTGACCTCGACGCTTAGGTGTTTTGCCTTTCGAGCCACTCACGATACCAGCCGACAAATTCTGATATACCCGTTTGAAGTTCGGTTTTTGGCGCAAATCCAAATTCTCGTTTCGCAGCGGATATGTCCGCAAAGGTACTTCGAACATCCCCGGGTTGCTGGGGCAAAATTGTGGCTTCGGCTTTTTGACCGCAAGCCGTTTCGACAGCCTCGACTAATTCATGCAATGTGTTTGGTGCAGAATTGCCGAGATTATAGATGATGTGTCTAGGCGGGGTCTTGGCCAATAAGGACGGCAGCACACCCACAATGTCATCGACATAGGTAAAATCTCGTTTCATCAAATCCGGCGCAAATAACGTTATGGGCTCACCCGCTAATATTTTCTCGGTAAAAATCCAATAGGCCATATCCGGCCGCCCCCAGGGTCCATATACTGTGAAAAACCGCAAACCCGTCTGACGAATATCGTAGAGCCGAGCGTAGCTCTCGGACAGCATTTCCCCGCTTAATTTGGTCGCAGCGTAAAGGGAGGCGGGTTCGCGGACACGGTCGGTTTCCTTAAATCCAACCTCCGCTTCCCGTTCGCCGTAGACAGACGAGCTACTGGCATAGGCGACATGCTCAACTGTCTTACTGTGGCGGGCATATTCCAAAACATTCAAATGCCCCACTACATTGGATTGGATATAGCTATGCGGGTTTTCGAGACTGTAACGCACCCCGGCTTGTGCGGCGAGGTGCAGGATATGCGTAATGGGAGTCCGGCTCAGCGCCGTATCAATTGCCCCTTTTTCGGAAATGTCGAGAGCGATGAATGTAAAGTTTGGAAAAGGAGTCAGCTGTTCAAGTCTCGCGAGCTTTAAATCCGTAGAATAATAATCATTCAGATTATCGACACCGACAACGGTGTGCCCTTCGGCCAAAAGATGTTTGGCGGCATGGAAGCCAATGAAGCCCGCGGCACCTGTCAATAATATATTCATGCGCGCGCGATACCCTGTTGAACCTAACATATCCAATTCAAATCATGTCATCTATCATGTGCTTGCCAGAGATTTTCTCTACACACATTGTGCGCTGCAAGCTATGGCGGAAGACTGAACTCAGGCAGCGGTTAAAAGGCATCACTCATGGCGAAATTTTTTGGAACGGATGGCGTCCGCGGATTGGCAAATACGGGTAAAATGACACCGGCCAGTATGTTGCATTTGGGTCAAGTCGTGGGTCAGTATTTTGCATCGCAATCCGGCGGCCGGCCTTCTGCTGTCATCGGGAAAGACACCCGTTTGTCCGGCGATATGATTGAAGCTGCCCTCATTGCGGGCCTGACCTCCGTTGGTATTGATGTGAAGCGGGCAGGTGTTTTGCCGACATCAGGTGTGTCGTTAATGACCAAAGGTCTTCGTGCAGATTTAGGCGTAATGATTACGGCCTCACACAATAAATATCCCGATAATGGCGTGAAATTCTTTGGCCCAGATGGGTGTAAGCTGTCAGACGAGGCGGAAGCGGAGATAGAGGCGTTATTATTGGGTGATTCAGATGCGGCCGTGCCATCGGTTGATTTAGGGCGCGTGAGTATCCCCAAGGGTCTACAGGCCCGATATGTTGAGCTTTGCAAAGCGACTCTGCCCGCGAGCCAGAGACTCGACGGAATGAAGATTGTGATTGATGCGGCGCACGGGGCGGCTTTTGCCACTGCGGCTGAAACCTTTTGGGAGTTGGGCGCCGAAGATGTAATCTCAATTGGGGCGTCGCCGACGGGTGACAATATCAATGCCGGATGCGGTTCGACGGCGACTGACCTGCTCTCCAAGACTGTACTGGCCGAAGGCGCAGATGTCGGCGTTGCCTTGGACGGCGATGCAGATCGTTTGATTATGTGCGATGAAACAGGGAAAATTATCGACGGGGATCAACTTTTAGGATTGATTGCGACCAGTTGGAAAGCGCAAGGTCGTTTGCGCGGAAATGGCATTGTGGCAACAGTCATGTCTAATTTGGGATTAGAGCGCCATCTTGAAGCCAATGATATGCACCTCATCCGAACGCAAGTTGGAGACCGAAATGTCGCGTCGCGGATGCGGGCAGATGGTTATAATGTCGGCGGGGAACAATCCGGTCATTTATTGATGACTGAATATAGTCCGACGGGTGACGGGACAATGGCGGCAATACAAATTTTGGCCGAGATTAAGCGCCAAAACCGCGCCGCGAGCGATGTCTTGAATGTCTTTGAACCAGTGCCGCAGTTGCTCAAAAATGTGCGCTACTCAGGCGACAACCCGATGACGCATCCCAAGCTTCTTGCTGCGATAGAAAAGGCTCAATCCGATTTGGCCGGGCAAGGGCGCGTGCTCATCCGGGCCTCAGGGACCGAACCTCTTATTCGCGTCATGGCAGAAGGAAATGACCTGGTGAAAGTAGAGGCGATTGTCGATGGTTTTATAGCGCTTATTGAAACGCTGGTCTGAGTTTGAAATCCACGTCACAAGTTATTCTGTGATATGTGCGGACACTCTATTGTAGGAGGGCGGCCACGCGTTCGCTTTCTGCGGCCATACATAAAATATGATAAAAGGTACTGACCGGAATGGTCTTGGCGATATTCACGTCGCAGGCATTAATCTGGTCATTCCACATGCCCTCTTGTGTGAGATAGGTCGGAAAAAGCGCATCAATCGTCGCCGCAGCCATATCCCCTGCGCCCTGAGTTCCGGCCTCTGCCATCGCTAAGTGGGCTTTTATGACTTCGGTTTGAACCCATAATCGTTTGGTTTCTCGTCGAATTTGGCCGGCTTTATCTTCTTCATCGTTCAAGAACCAGCCGCGTCCGCGTAGCACTGTATTATATAGGGCCGATTGGTAATGAGAGACATGTTGGCCTGTTGCTTTGTTATATTGTCCTAACAGCCATATCCATTCTACCGCGTGACCGGGTTCGGCGGTCTGGCCTGTTGCGCCGTTGGCGAGTGTCCAGTCCGATTCAAAAAACTCGCTAATTGTACCGTCGTCAAAGAAGTAGGATTCGAATAATCCGAAGATCGTCTCAGCATACTGGAGATGTTTTTTGTCCTTTGTCACGCCGTAAAGAAACAGGCTTGCTTCAAAAAGATGCATATGCGGGTTTTGGCGGCGCGCGGCTGTATCATCAACTTGGTCTGTTTCCCGCCAACCGCCCTTTGGGTGTGAGAGAGACGCATCAATCCAATTCAGCAGAGTTTCTGCCTCATCCAAATATTTCCGGTCTCGCGTTAAAGCATAGAGACTGCTCGCAGCCAGGATATAAAATGCGTGATCATAAAGATCCCGCATTGCATTGGTGACGTCGCCCTCAGTATTCACGCGGTGGACATAGCCTATCTCCGTCATTTTTTTATATGTCGACACGGCAATGCCTTTTCCGTCAAACCAATCCAACGAACTCGCCTTGGCATAAACATAGACCTGCCTGGCCAAAACGCGCCATCGCCGCTCTGCTACATGGTCAGCGGTGCCGTTAAGGTGAAGATGCTCGGCCCAGCTCCCGTCTGGATTTTGCGCGCGCTCGGCCCACAGCGGCAGGGCTTGATTTACACACCAAGCGCGTAATCGCGCCGCGCTTTGCTCCAACGCGTGCATATTATTTAAGCTTTGCGGATTTGTTGATAAGGTTTTGCGCGTCCTGACCAATATCCGGATGTGCGCGCGCAAAAGCTATAACGGCCTCAAAATATCCCAACTTTGATCCACAATCGTAGTCTTGTCCGTCATAGATGAAGGCGTGAAAATCCTGTGTTTGCATCAGGCGAGCCATCGCGTCTGTGAGTTGGATTTCCCCGCCTGCACCGGCCGCTTGGTCTTTTAAAAGGCCCATGAGCTCGGGTTGTAGAATATAACGACCGGTGATTTTTAAATTTGAGGGCGCATCTTCAAGGGCTGGTTTCTCGACCATACCGTCCATTTCTATCAGAGACTTATTACGTGCAGTCTTTGGGTCTTTGGGTCTGATAACACCATAATTTGACACGCGATCATCCGGCACCGGGTCTACGGCAATAATATTGCCACCGACCTCATAATAGGCGTTCATCATTTGTGCGAGACAAGATTTGACATCTGTCTGTATCAGAACATCCGGTAAGAGAACGGCGAAGGGGTCATCTCCAATAATATCGCGCGCACACCAGACCGCATGCCCTAAGCCTTTGGCTTGTTGTTGGCGGACGAAGCTCATTGTGCCTTCGAGCGGTTGTTTCGCTTTCAATTCGCTCAATAGTTCTATTTTACCTTTGTTTTGCAGAGCGTCTTCCAGTTCATAAGCACTGTCAAAATAGTCCTCTATCGCAATTTTTCCGCGGGCTGTGACGAAGACAAAATGCTCAATGCCGGCTTCAACCGCCTCATCGACCACATATTGCAGGGCAGGACGGTCAACAATCGTCAACATTTCCTTTGGCACGGTTTTGGTCGCAGGTAGGACGCGTGTTCCAAATCCGGCAACGGGGAGGACGGCTTTTTTGACGGGTTTCATTTTCATTTTCCGATCCTCAGGTCAGGCTGGTTTCGCACTTTTTCGGTGCTTCCTCGCTATATTTTCTGGTCAAAAGCGCCGATTTCAGAATAGCCCGCTAATCGGCGTTCTATCTCTCTAAACATACCAATCATGTTCGCTTCGGACGCAGGGCTTTCAACGACGACCACAAGGTTGGGTGTGTTTGAACTGGCGCGCATAAGGCCCCAAGTTCCGTCCTCTAAGGTTAAGCGGACTCCATTGACCGTATTGACGTCAACAATTGACTGACCAAGAATTTTCATGCCTGCATCCGCATCGGACTGAACCTCCGCAATAATGCGGTCGATGACGCCATATTTTTCTTCATCGGAACAAAATGGGCTCATCGTTGGGCTACCCCAGGTTTTAGGTAAGGCCTCGCGGAGATCAGCCATTGTCTTGTCCGGATTGCGGTCCAGCATTTGTAAAATTGCAATGGCGGATACCAAGCCGTCATCATAGCCGCGTCCGATGGGCGCATTGAAGAAATAATGGCCGGATTTTTCAAATCCAACTAGGGCGTTTAAATCATGGACCCGACGTTTAATATAGGAGTGTCCGGTTTTGTAGTAGTCAGTCTTTGCGCCGTTTTTCTGTAAAACCGGGTCCGTATGATAGAGACCTGTTGATTTTACATCGACAACGAACTGGGCGTTTTCATATTGCGCGGAGAGGTCGCGCGCTAACATAACGCCGACTTTATCGGCAAATATTTCTTCGCCTTCATTATCTACGACCCCGCAGCGATCGCCGTCACCGTCAAAGCCTAAGGCTACTTCGGCCTTATTCGTCAAGCAGGCATCCCGCATAGCGTGCAACATGTCCAAGCTCTCGGGATTTGGATTATAATTTGGAAAACTCCAGTCCAAGTCACATTCGACGGGCACAACGTCCGCGCCAATCCGAGTCAAGACTTCCTCTGCAAAAGCGCCAGCTGTCCCGTTTCCGCAGGCGGCTACAATTCGAATGGGCCGAGAGAGTTTCACATTTTTGGTGAGGTCCGCAATGTAAGCTTCGCGAACACCGTCTATATATTTGTAACTCCCGCCTGCGCGCGGCTTTGTCTCGCCGTTCAAGACGATTTCTTTTAACCGTGCCATCTCGCCGGGACCGAAGGTGAGGGGGGCTTCGATGCCCATTTTGACACCTGTCCACCCATTTGAGTTATGACTGGCCGTGACCATCGCCACTCCGGCGCAATTGAGATGAAATTGTGCAAAATAGGCCATTGGCGATAAGGCCAGGCCAATATCATGAACCGTGACACCCGCATTCATGAGACCATTCATAAGCGCCATTTTTATACCGAGGGAGTAATGTCTGAAGTCGTGTCCAACGGCTATATTGGGGTCCACGCCGCGCTCATGCATGAGGGTTCCAAGACCTTCGCCGAGGGTTTGGACGCCGTAAAGGTTTAATTCAGAGGGTTTTTCTTCAGAAGGTAAGCCAAACCACCACCGCGCATCATATTCCCGAAACCCTGTGGGTTTGACGAGAGCCTCTGTTTCAAACTCTAATGTATTGGCCGCAATATTGGGCCGCGGAAGACGCGTCATCATTTACCTCTGTAGAGCTAGGGTTGTTCTCAACGCCCCGAGATTACGCACAGAGACCTTAAACTAGCGTTATAATCGGATGGTTTTTCTTCACATTAAAGGTTGTAGCTGGAAGCGTGGATATCCAATCCGACCAGTCAGTCGGGTGTCAAAAATCGAAATAGCGATTAGCCATGAGCTATAAAAACCCTTTTAAGCTCCTTGCCGCTTGTCGGATGCGGTGTTCAATTTCCACGAGGGCCATGCGGACATAGCCTTCGCTGTTTTCACCGAAGCCAACCCCGGGAGAGACAGCCACGCCGCAGCCCCTGCAATCACGAAACCTTAAGCATGAAGCGAATAGGACGGATTGTCATTTGCGTCTTGCCATGATTAATTTTGAACACTTGACTGTCTGAAGAGCTTGCAGAAAATGCGCAAAAAACCGATGTTAAGGCTTAAGGATTTCTAAAAGGAATACAGATGCAAAAATTAACTTTGATGGGCGTGCTTGCCGCAAGTCTCTTGACGGCCTGCTCTCAAGAGCAGCCAAACAAAATTGACGCTCCAGTCGCAACGGAGAAAACTGAAAAAAAGGTCGCTGAGACCTCCGTCGTTACGCCGCCTAAGGCTCGTATGAATTTTGCTGTGGGCAAGGGCCTAATCGTTCAGCGCGCAAAACCAAGTCAATTGGGGGCTCGGTGTGAAAACATAGCGGATGTAAGAGGGTTTAGACCATCTTGCCGTGGAGCGATAAATGAAATGGCCAAAGCCGCACATTTCAAGCCCAGTACCTGTGAAGCGAAAAACTTTAAATCGGATGGCATTGTTGTCTGTAACGGGTTGGTCGAAACAAAAATCGGATCTGCGAAGGTTGCGGCGACTTTCCGTCAGGTCGATGAGAAATGGCAGAGTGAAGAAATAGCGATTGTAAAGGGCTCTTGGACACCAAGTTGAACGGAAAAATTGTATTCAATTTTTTTCAACAAAGCTGAGTTAGGTGTACCATCCTCCCTAGCATTTTTACCTCATCCATGTAAGGACGCCTCAGATATACGATGGGCGTAGAGTATTGGCGAAGTATGTCTCATTTTAATGAGCGCGAGCCAAATCTGGTGACCTCCGTCTGCAATCTGAGAATAACCTGTTAGCATTTCAGAGATTTAACGTGAGTAAAACGACAGACCGTATCTTAGGCACCTCTCGCCGCGTGATTGACCGCGATCCTTTAGTTTGGGTTGACGTTAAAAACTTCTTCAGGGCTCGGATTAAGCGTAAAGTTGCCAAGCAGACATCCCGTGTGAAACAAATCACGGATGAAACGATTAAGAACTATAAGGTTAGTCGATATATTGCTCCGGATTATGGCGTGGGTGCGCTGGTCGATCTTGAATTTTACTCCGAGCAAGCGGGGGAGGAATTCGCCTCAGTCTCCGATGCTTTAGCGCATTACAGGTCGAAAGGCGCAAGTGAGGGGTTGTCTACACACCGTCTATTTGACCCAGAGTATTACGCCGAAGAAGTTTCAGGTCCGATTCCGGCCACGACACTTTTGGATCATTATTTCGACGAAGGTGGCAGCGCCGGTTTGTCTCCAAGTCCTTATTTCAACAGTGCGTATTACCTGGAAAAATACCACTGGACCGCGAGCCAAAACCCATTAGCCCATTATCTTTGTTATGGCGTAAAAGAGGGTCATGATCCGCTTCGCCTATTTGACTCTAATTACTATATCAGGAAGTCGGTTGGGGGAGATTCAACGCACCGCTCTCCAATTGAACATTATATTTTAGAGGGCTGGCGCGAAGGAAGTGATTGTCATCCATTAGTCGATCTGAAGCATTTGGCGTCTCAAATTTGGCCCGGTAAAAGCGTTTCAGAGTGGGAAGAAGATCCTTTCAAACTATATTTGACTGATACGTCGATAAAGACAGTCTCTCCTCACCCTTTATTTGATCCACATTTCTTTCGCCAAGCTCTGCATGATATTGATGAAAGCCTCGTCGGCAGTGGGAGTGTTTTCGATCCAGACAATAAACAAACGCCTTTAGACTACTTTTTATGCCCTACCTCGCCGCGCGTGAATCCGTCACGCGAATTTTCTGTAGAGCAGTATAAATTTCAACATCCGGATTTAGGCCCGATGAATGGGCTTTATCATTACGCTCGATATGGCCAAGACGAAGGCAGACCCGCCTATCCGTCAATGCGGGCGGCCATGAATGATGACTTGTTGCTCCAATTGGATAATGAACCAACGCTATTAGCGCCCCATCAATCCGTTAAAGATATGTTTGTGGCATTTATGCCTCGCGAGTTTGAACCAGGGTTGGATTTGCTTGAGACTCTGCTGGATGAGTGTGTCGATTTTCATCCGGATATCGTTTTTTGCTTGCCGCAATTTTTCCGTGGTGGTGCTGAAAAATATGGATCGAAGCTCGTGAACACGCTCGCCGCAGAGGCGCCTGATAGCAATATTTTGGTTATTGCCACGGACGGGAAGGGTGAAGAGTCGCGTGAGTGGTATGCGGACGTCCCAAATGTAAAATATGTCGCCTTCGCGAAAGAGAGCGGCGGTGATTTACTGACTAATGTCTTGTCCCGGTTCATCACCTTGATGCGCCCTAAGTGGGTTATCAATAATAACTCCAAAGCGTGCTGGCATGCTTATGAGAAGTTCGGCCGCTCAATGTCTATAAATAGTAATCTTACAGCTTGCCTGTTTTGCTATGATTTTGATGTGAATGGATCGCGAGTGGGATATGCGCGAGACCATATTCGAGATGTTATCCCGTACATGCATTCGGTGTTGATTGACAATAAAGGGTTTTGCGAGACGCTTCATTCAGACTTCAGCCTTCATCCGGCCGATGCCAAAAAACTGAAGTATCTATATCAACCTTTTGATATCGGAAATGATGAGACCGATGTGAAAGCGAAGTGGCCTGACCTGTCAGAGACCGTTAAGTCACCGAGAGTTCTTTGGCCGTCACGGTTTCATAAACAGAAGCGACCTGATTTATTGCGCGAAATTGCCGTCGCGATGCCTGACGTAGATTTTCTCGTTTGGAGTCCAGACAAATGGTCCAACAAGTTGGCCGGCGGAGACATGCCTAAAAATATAACGTTTAGCAAAGAAGAGGCACAATTCGCGGATATGGCGCGCCGCAATGTCTCAGCCTTGCTTTTGGGCTCAGCTTGGGAAGGGTTGCCAACGGTTTTGATTGAGAGCGTGGCTGCGGGACTGCCAATTGTCGCGAATGATGTTGGCGGCGTTTCAGAAATTGTGAACGTGAAAACAGGCTACCTCGTAGACAAGCACGCGACTGCGGAAGCATATTGCGAGGCGATTTCAGCGTTACTTGCATCACCGGAAGAAGCCTCTAAACGGAGAGACGTCGCGTTTCAAAATGTAAAAGACCAACATAGCCCCGAGGCTTATGTCTCGCGCTTGAAGTCCATTGGATTGCTTTAAAGGGTATCGACATGGCTCGGAAAACAGTGAAATCGACCAAAAAACCCAGAGCGAAAGCCAAGCCCAAAACCAAAAGGGCGCCTGCGAAAAAGCTGGCGCCTCGGTTGGATATAACTTTGGTTGTAAATGCCCATGCTGAAGGGGCGATTTTGATCCCGACACTTAAATCTGCTCGCATGGCGGTCGCAAAGGCTCGGAGTGCGGGCTTGTCAGTAGAATTCCTATTGGTGGCCGATAACCCCAATTCAGAGACTTTAGAAATCTGCAAGTTGATGGCCCCGGAAATGGATTTCGAAATAAAGAAAATTTCTGTCAAAGACTTGGGTCTGGCACGGAACGCGGGTTTGGGTTTTGCGAAAGGTGAGATTGTCGCATTTATGGACGGCGATGATCTCATGTCAGAAAACTGGCTCTTGCAGGGGTTTCGCGTGGCGAAAGACTTGGGCCCGGGTGTCGTGTTGCATCCTGAGATGAACTATCTGTTTGGTAATGGCCCCACGTACATTTACCTGCACCGTGATATGGATTCGCCGTCGTTCAACCAGAAAGTCTTAGTGCTTCAGAATTATTGGACGGCTCTCACAATTGGGCATCGCGAGACCTATGCGAAATATCCATATGAACCCAATACGATGAAAGATGGGTGGGGATATGAAGATTGGGGTTGGAATATTCTGACAATTTCAGAAGGCATTAAGCACAAAACCGTCCCGAACACTGCACATTATATTCGCAAGAAAAAATCGGGGTCGTTGCTTGACACGACTCTCGCAAATAACTGTTTGCCGAGATTATACCCGCTACAAAAAACTTTGGTGCAGTGAGACTTTTCTTGCTTATCAGATATCGCTCTGTTTGAGAGCGATATCTCTAGGTCAGTTTGACTTAACTTATTGTAGTCGTTTTATATCCGAAAGCCGCAAAGTCATTTGCATATAATTTTTGGACTAATTTTTTACAGTCATCATCATAATATGCGTTTAGCTCTTCCATGGCTTTCGTTTTGTTCCGGGGTCTTGGAATATCAAATTCGAACGCGTCTGGTGAGATCTTTTTGATAATGTGATTTAGATCTGCGGCGAAATTCTCATAGCGCCCGATGAAATCATATTTGACTAAATCAATCATGGTTTGATCGACTTGTGGGCGCCAATGAATATCCATATCTTTGCTGTCTTGCGTGCTGATAAGCTCCAGAAATTCCCTAAAACTGATATGCTTTGTTAGGTCCGCGTCTTCTGGTTTTACACCATCACGCATGGCGATCAGGTGTTTTTTCGGGCCAATTCCAACCTCAACTTTACTTTTATAACAAGACAGTGCCCGGGAGAATGGGTTTCTAACAAAGGTGAAAATCGTCATATCCTTGCCGGATAAGCTTCTCGTTTTATCTTTCTTTGTCATTTCTCTGAACATCGGGAGTGGGGACTGGTTTCTGAAATGTACATGGGACCCGACTTTAACCCGGTCTTCGGGCACGCCTCCATTACTTTCCCACTCAATTTTCTGCACCAAATGTTTGACGGTTGTACAGCCGGTTTTTGGAACCTCAACATAGGTAAAGCCGTGCTTCAGGGAAGTGTGCAAGCAGTAGTTTGAAATTTTGGAAGGCATGTAAGCTTCCAGCTTATCTTCCAGAGAACCTCTTAGTTTGGGTCGATTATTCAACTTTCCCAGAACTGACTTGCCGGGCGCCTTTGTCAACGAAGCCGCAGAAACTTTCCCAATTGGCGCGGGCGCTTTAGCAACTGGTTTCTTTACAGGTTTCTCAACCGACGGTTTGCCTTTAGTCGCGGGCTTTTTTTTTGCAGCCGCTTTTACGGTCTTGCGGCCTTTGTAGCCGACAGGCAGAGCGAACCCGTAGGATTGCATGTAGCTATCGCAAAGCTTGATAAACAGCTCTTGCTCTTCTGATGTCCATGCATCCCATGCAGCTTGTAATCGTCCTTCAAAATGTTTGACAGCGTTGATGTTCTCATTTGTGTTGTCAAAGGATGAGTTGAAAATATTGCTTTGGATATATTCGCCGGGTTTCGGGTCTCTTGCCATCCCAATTTCCGCAAAGGCGTCGCCCAGCACTTCAACAGGGTTGGTGACCATGTCGTGATGTTTTATAAAGGCGACATCTGCTCTGTTTTCCAAAAAATTATTGGCTTGGATACTTCCGGCCCACCGCCGGCAACAGTCTTCAAAGGTCAGATTACTAAATCCGTGAAAATTACGCGTGGAGTTAACGACTTCGATGCCATTACGCATAATGTACATCATCTTCATGCCGGGAAAAATATTCTTGAAAGCGCTATAATTTTTGCGATTTGGGAAAGCTTTAGCAGGCCAGTATTTTGCGGCTGCGGTTTTTGCCTTCTCTTTATTTTTTGGTGCAATATGGAGCTTGTAGAGCATCTCGCCAAAGGCGTCCGCCCTTTCTTCTGTACCCAATTTATAATTCTTGAGGCGATATTCGCGATCTGTCCCGTTTTCATAATTATGAATGAAATTCACGAAATGGCCAATAAACGGGGCCTCGCCAAGAACCTCAGGTTCTATAACGTTTTTGTGGTACACCAGGCATTTCAGAAGAGCACTTGTGCCGGACCTGCCAATCCCTGTCACGAAAATAGGCTGCATGATGAATTTTCCTTGGCTTGGTGTGCACTTAAAATGAACAACCTACTTACAGCATGAACCCTGTGCTGCAAATGAAAACGGCATCTTTTGCCATCGAAACCGAGGCAACAGACAGGTCATTTACTTGACAGCTGTGAAACTAAATTTACTAGGCGGGGTAGCCTCTGTAGTTAAGCTCTGTCGGTATCTAGACGCGCAAGAAAGTGACGGTTTTTTCCATGTTTGAAATCTATAAAAACAAGAATATCTTGGTGACTGGACATAGTGGTTTCAAAGGCTCTTGGCTATGTGCGTGGCTCACGTCTTTAGGCGCAAACGTCAGAGGAATCAGCTTGGAGCCGTCGCAGACGCAACCCTCATTATTTAAGCTTATCGGGGATGAAATTTGCCAGGATAGTTTTTTCGCCGATATTCGTGATTACCCACTGATGGAGAAGCTTATCGCGGATTTCAAACCGGATTGCGTCATGCATTTGGCCGCGCAAGCGCTGGTGCGCGAGTCTTATGCAAACCCCCTTGATACGTTTTCAACAAATGTGATGGGAACGGCGAATATTTTGGAGGCCTGTCGTCATTTAGAAAAACCGCCTGCGATTGTCTGCGTCACCACCGATAAAGTTTATCACAATGCGGATTGGGCCTGGCCATATCGTGAAACCGACCCGCTGGGCGGTAAAGATCCGTATAGTTCTTCCAAAGCGGCCGCAGAACTTGTTGCAGGAGCTTATCGGGATACGATGTATAAGCTGAAGGGCGACCACGGGCCGACACTCGCGACTGTTCGCGGCGGGAATGTGATTGGCGGCGGCGACTGGGCAGAGGATCGTATTATCCCGGATGCCGTTCGCGCGGCACAATCAGGAACGGCTTTGTCAATCCGGAATCCTGATGCGGTGCGCCCTTGGCAGCACGTGCTTGAGCTATGTCACGGATATATGGCTCTAGGTGAAAAATTATTGAGTGCTGATGCGACGAATTTTGTCGGAGCTTGGAATTTTGGGCCAAGCCCTATGGAAGTCGTGCCGGTTCATGAACTGGTTGCCACGTTGAAGAAAAGCTGGACAGATGTTGATCTGGAGGTCGAGTTTGGGGCGGACCCATCTATGCCCGAGGCGCGCTATCTGACATTGGATATATCGAAATCTATTCGTGACTTACGGTGGGGCCCGGCTCTTACAGTATGGGAAAGCATTCAGCTGACAGCGGATTGGTATAACGCCTATTTCGAAAGTCCTGAACAAGCTGTAAAAATGACCTATGCGCAGATTGAAGCATATACTAAAAAGAGGACTGTGGCGTAGGGAGCATCGGCAATGCCTACACTCTTTATGACGGGGGCTTCCGGTTTGGTTGGACGGCATTTTTTAGCGAAATATGCCGATAGGTTTGATGAAATAATCCTGCCCTTGCGGAAGGATCCGATTGAAAACTATTCCAAAAACATCATTGTCAAAAAAGTTCACGGCCAGCCGTCTGAAATAGCGGACCTCCTCACTGAATTTCCCTGTGATTACGTTCTCAATGGGGCTGCCTATGGCGTCTCCCCCGGCGCCCGCAATCCCCAAGATATGGTCGCCGTCAACACCGCGCTACCCATCGCTCTTGCGAAGTCGGCTCAAACTGCAGGCGCGAAAAAACTTGTTCAATTAGGCTCGATGTCTGAATATTTACCGTCGGACACATATCAGCCGACGCTTGAGTCCGACCCGCTTGTTCAAAGCTCGGAAGGGTACGCCGGAAGTAAAGCTGAAGCGTCTCGGCGGTTAGAAGCGCTGGTAAATTCCGGAAACTTACAAATTTTATGTTTGAGGTTGTTCGGCATATTTGGACCCGGTGAAGGCCCGCATCGTCTGCTCGTATCGTTATATGACACCTTATCCAACGGGCGCGTTGCGCCAATGTCAGCCGGCACTCAAGTTAGAGATTTCATTTACGTCCATGATGTCATTGATGCGATTTATCTTGCCCTGACACAGCCAACCGAATTAAAATTCAAAGCGCTAAATGTCGGCAGCGGCCGCGGGATTTCTGTTGGGGATTTTGCCAAATTATTTTGCGAGATTGCGGGCTATAGCGAAGACAAACTCGACTTAGGCGCTTTGCCTATGCGAGATACGGATGTGGCATATATGGTTGCAGAGATTGGAGCCTCAAAGCGCGCCTTAGGTTGGACGCCAAAATGGGATGTAGAAACTGCCTTGGGAGACTATTGTGACTATCTGTCTAAGCGCTGTGACTAAATTTCGAATCCATGAATTTGGTTGATTTACAAGCTGATATTTGCCTGTGAGAAGTCCCGCTCGCGCTGAAAAATGGGGTTGTAAAACCCCGGAGCGAGATTTAAGGAAACTCAGCCTTAAAAGACGACTGTCGTCTGCTCAAATACTGGCTGAGATTGGAAGAAAATGTTGTTTTTTGGCGCCAGTGCAGGGCGAAGCGGAACGATGTTATTGGCCAATCTGCTAAATTCGGAGCCGTCCGTCACATGTGTTCATGAAGGTAAGTTTAGACTGGGTGAAGAATCCGGTGAACAAATCCTTCCGTTTTTGACATTGGAAAACCGACGCGGATATGAATATCCGGAAACAAAATCTGAAATTATCGCCAGCAAACGCCCCGTTGATGTCCTGACATCGCTGCATGAAACACACGGGTTTTTGGGTGACATTGCCTATAATAACAGCGTCTTTGTGGAAGAGTTATCCACGCAGTTTCCTGACTCCAAATTTCTGATATCCATTCGCGATGGTCGTGATTTTGTTCGGTCGGCCACAGTCTTGAAAGGCGAAGATTTGACACCCGTCGGCTGGGGACCAAGAGAGAAAGAGCTAACACCGCTTGAACGCTATATTTCTTTGGGAAGACTCCAACCTCGGGAAGGCGACCCACTTAAAGCAGAGTGGAATGATTTGGATTGTTTTGAGCAGAATTGTTGGCTCTGGAATGAAACGAATAAAGTTATTTTTGACGCGTTGGAAAAGATACCGAGCACTCAATATCATGTTATTCGCCTTGAGGATTTTAAATCAGACGGTCTGCAAACCTATAAGAAAATAAGAGAATTTTTGGGCGTGCCCGGCGAGACCTCAGCCGCCACTGAAAAACTACTACTTTCGCCTCAAATTAATGTTAAAAGCACAAAAGACTTACCACATCATTCTAAATGGACCGATCAAATGAACGCGGTCTTTTGGAAGCAATGTTCGCCTATGATGGAGAAATTAAACTATGTCGGATAACAACACATTTGAACGTCTTCAATCGGTTTTTTCGTCAGTTATCGGGGCAGGGAATGCCGCCACAATCACGCCTACGTCTACCATGGATGAGGTCGAGGGGTGGGATTCCATGAATTTCATTAATTTGGTTATTGCCGTTGAAACCGAATATAAAATCAGAATTGATGGCCTTGATGCTGCGTCAATGGTTACCATCCCAAGCATTCTTGAGTACCTCGACCGGCAGCTCGCGAAATGACCCAAACAATCGTCCTTGATATTTCACCGGATATGAATTTCGGTGAAGCCGCTCAAAAGAACTTTTTGGAGGCTTTGCCTTACGTGGTTCAGGGTGTCGGGACGATAAATGTAAAGGGGGATTCCGTCAGCCTAACTGTAGAGACAGCCGCTGAGTTGGAAGCCCGCAAAGATGAAATTATGAGTGTTTTGAGGCGCTCCTTGGAGACGGTTTCACGTGCAACCGAACAAACCCTCGATGAAAACGACACTGACTATACACTGCATCCAAATGTAACCGAGGCTCTATTGGAGCGGGGGGATATTTCGCAAACCGGGAATGGAAAATTTGTCTATAAAGGCCAAGTCGCAAAAGTGTTTCGCGGTTTGGACGATTTATTCCGCGCCTGGGCCGGAGAGCAATCTGCGTCTGAAGAGTTTTTCCCGATTTCGGTGAAAACGGAAACGTTAAAACGGGCAGGTTATTTCAAGACATTTGCTCAACATGCTTTTTTTGTTTCGCCGTTAGAATTATCCATGCCCGCGTTAGAGTCAGCGCAAACAGGTGACGTCCGCCCGCATTTACAATCTCCGGATTGGGTCCTATCGCCAACCGTCTGTCATCATTGTTTCGAATCCTTGAGTGATGCGGCCCACAAGAGCCATCAAACGATTACGGCGCTAAACCAATGCAGTCGATATGAGGTTCACGATACCGGCGGCTTAAAACGTCTGCGCCATTACTGGATGCGGGAAATCATTTTTCTGCGTTCAACGCCCGAAGAAACACAATCTGCACTTGATGACGTATTGAAGCTCACCACGGATTTACTCCGGAGCTGGGGTATATCTTTCAAGGTAAAATCCGCATCAGATCCATTTTTTTTGGATTCGGGTACAGGTAAGCGCATGTTCCAGACCGCATTATTGATGAAACGCGAGTTAGTGTTACCAGTCGAAGGTAAATCTATCGCCTGTGGATCGTTCAATAACCATATGAAGACCTTAGTCGAGGCTTTCGACATCACGGCAAATGACGGCGAAATTGCCTCCGGATGTGTGGGTTGGGGTTATGATCGTCTGATTTTAGCACTCTTTTCCCAGCTTGGTCCCGATTGTGAAAATTGGCCGGAACAAGTTCGCAAAGACCTTGGTTTATAATTGTAAGAGAACCCAGGGTGACGCGTTTCAACATTAAACCTGCGAGTTTTTTCTTTGTCGCGATTTTGTGCCTAAGTGCACTCATGTTCTGGCACAGCTATCAACCGTCTGCACGCTATTCGACAATCATCGGAAATGAAACGAGCCGGGCTAAATTCGATTGTATCTATAATTCTCAAACGCAAACCGAAGATCCTGCAGACATTTTGATTTTCGGAAGTTCGCGTGCGGGCTCTTATTTTGATGATCGTTTCATCAGCCGTTGGGTCAGTGAGTTTTCCGGAGAGCCCACATATGTTCAGAACTTGAATGTGGCGGGCGGCGACATCAGCCTTAGCTATATTTTCTTAAAAGAATATTTGGAGAAAAACAATCCGGACATTGTATACGTCGAAGTCCTCCGAATTAAACCGCAAGTCTCTTTAATCCCATACGTCAATCGGGCCTTCTCATCCACCGCGGATTGGGACACTACAAACGACTTGTTACGAGACTTTGAAGACAATCGAAGTTTGTTCTTCCGCGCCGCAGACATGTTTCGTGTAATGATTGATAAAACAGACAAGTATCTCTCAAAATTATTAGTCCGGGAATATTCGATTACCGTTAAAAATCCTGAAGCTTGTATACGGAATGAGATGATAAAGACGGTCAAAAATATTGACGTGGACGCTTCAAAAAAGAGATTCTCAGCCCTCTATAAGAGAGAGGTCGAAAATTTAGTCCAAAACGCGAAATCTGCGAATGCAATTCGAAGAGAAACGAATCTTCCGCGCCGAGAGAGGGCTTTAAAAAGGCATAGAGAGAAGATGGGTAAAGCCTGGGAAACGGCTGAGCCCAAAGGCTGGGATTATGACACCGACATGGCCAAGCGACAGCTTTACTATTTTGAGAAATTGGAAGAGTTGACAGCCGAGAAAGGTGTCGAACTTGTATATTTCCGGCCTTACGGATTATTTGATGCCGAATATACAGCTAATCTGATTGAAAAATATGAAGGCGTATTCGGGGCAGATATCATTTACCCCCCTTATGACATGGCAAAACTTGCCTATCCCTATTACGTCGATCCAAATCATGCCGGTAAACAATCCAGGCGAGCGTTTGCACTCTGGTTAACAGAAGATATCATGACCCGGACGGGTAAGTTCTAGTGTTGGCAGCCCATACAGCTCTGTTTTTTGTCGTTCTCACGGCGGCAATTTTTCATCTCATTCCTGCGAAGCATTGGAATTTAAGACTGTCCGTTGTCATTCTGACAAGTGTCTTTTTAATCTATGCGATTTATCCCCTAGCTGCCGTCGCGGGCGTACTTTTCGCTATTTACGCATGGGGAATTTACAAGCTTTCGAAATCTAACCCACTCATTCGAAAATACGCCCCTTTGACGTTGTTCATTCTCTTGGGGTTTTTCAGTTATTTCGACTTCAAAGTTGACCGAAACTTTTACGCGACAACAATTATCAATTTCGGAATGTCTTTTTATACGTTCCGTCTCTATGGCGCACTCCGCATGGCGCCAAGGCTAAAGACTGAAACCACCTTGTGTGAATTTCTGGCTCTTACATTATTTTTTCCGATATTTGCGGCCGGGCCAATCGCTTATCAGGATGCCTTTCGCGCCGCCTTTGATAAGCCTTTTCTCTATTCCGATTGGGTGATGGGGTTTTTCCGAATTTGCGCGGGCGTCTTTTTCGTGCATTTTGTCTCAGCACAATTAACGGAACTTCTTTATGAGTTTTCAGTCGGACGGACTGAAAATTTTAGATGGCATAAAATGGAAGTCTGGGAAGTTTACGTCGTGATGATGTTGAAATTCTTGAACCTATATGCCGATTTTACGGGATATACGGAAATCGCAATCGGACTCGGCATATTTTTTGGGTTCAAAATTCCCGAAAACTTCAGATTCCCGCTCTTCACACGGAACATTCAAGACTTCTGGAAACGTTGGCACTTGTCCTTGTCCAGCTTCATTGTAACTTATCTCTATCTTCCTCTGGCCGTACAATTCCGTAAACCTAGATTAGCCTTGTTTATGTCCTTCACCTTGGTAGGGTTATGGCATCAGATATCTTGGCAATATCTGGTTTGGGGCGTGGGGCATGGAGCAGCTCTCGTATTCTACCAAGAGTTTTCTAAACTGAAATTTCACAGCTCGATTCCCGCTGCTGTGAAAACAGCGATTGTGCCGTTTGCGACAATTTTAACGCTCAGTTATGTGGCATTCTTATCCACATTCGCAAATGAAGCAACGCTTTCGAAGTCCCTGTCTTTCCTTAAATCGCTGATTGGATTGTAGTCATGAAACTCCAAGACAAGATTTTAGCTCTATTTAAACCTTATAATCGTACTGAAGTTACACTGAAAATTCTGAGTATGATTATTGGTTTCGGTTATGTTTTCTATGTTTATTTCATGGAAAC